>NZ_DASYGY010000007.1:300000-518322 GCF_035999195.1 Pseudoxanthomonas sp. | reverse complement strand
ATGGTCATGCCGGGCGACAACGTGAAGATGGTGGTGACCCTGATCAACCCGGTGGCGATGGACGAAGGCCTGCGTTTCGCGATCCGCGAAGGCGGCCGTACGGTCGGCGCCGGCGTGGTGTCCAAGATCATCAAGTGACGTGACGGCGCGTCCGCGCCCAAGGCGCGGACGCCTCAGCCGGAACGTCATCCCCGCGCAAACGGGGATCCAGCGTCCGGCGGGCTACGAACAGGCGGACCGGAATCCCGGTCCGCCTGTTTTTTTGCAGAAAACCCTTCGCCATCAGCGATCGGATGCTGCAAACCAGCAAAACCTGCGCTATCATGCGCGCCCCTTGAGGGCCGCTTGGCCCGAAAGGAATCGCATGACCCGCCAGCGCCCCCTGGGAGGCCGCTGGTTCCTACCGCGAAAAGAGGTGCAGGAAGCGCCTCGTGTTCGCCAGACACGGAGTGTCGCGTGCCTTCCTGCAGGCCCTTGGGCCGGGCAGGGCGTCCCGGTGGTTGACGGGGTGTGTCACGCGTCCTATACTTTCATGTCTGGGCGGGCCGGTTTACCGGCTCGCCTAGTTTTTCAGGAAGAATCCTCAGCCGATCCGGCACTTTCCGTCCGTGGAGTCCACGCGGCCGGTGGGGAGCTGGAACAGCTTGGACTAACCGGGGCAAGGCATCCCAGAGGCCGCGCCCGTCGCTCTTTAACGAAGGAACTACCGCAATGGCGGACCAAAAGATCCGAATCCGGCTCAAGGCGTACGATCATCGTCTGATCGACCGCTCGGCCAGCGAGATCGTCGAGACGGCCAAGCGGACCGGCGCGCAAGTGCGCGGCCCGATCCCGCTGCCGACCAAGATCGAGCGCTACACCATCCTGGTTTCCCCGCACGTCGACAAGGACGCGCGTGACCAGTACGAGACCCGCACGCACAAGCGCGTGCTCGACATCGTCGACCCGAACGACAAGACCGTGGACGCGCTGATGAAGCTCGAGCTCGCGGCTGGCGTCGACGTGCAGATCAAGTTGACCTGAGGCCCACGACCATGACCGCGAAGAAATATTCGTTGGGTCTCGTCGGCCGCAAGGCTGGCATGACCCGCGTGTTCACCGAAGATGGCAAGTCCATTCCGGTGACGCTGATCGAAGCTACCCCCAACCGCATCACCCAGATCAAGACCCCGGAAACCGACGGCTACAGCGCCGTGCAGGTCGCCGTGGGCAGCCGTCGCGCCTCGCTCGTCACCAAGCCCGTCGCCGGTCACCTGGCCAAGGCCAAGGTCGAAGCCGGTCGTGGCCTGTGGGAGCTGCGCGTGGAAGCCGACAAGCTGGGCGACTTCACCGTCGGCGGCGAGATCAAGGCCGACATCTTCGAAGTCGGGCAGATCGTCGACGTCCAGGGCGTCACCAAGGGCAAGGGCTTCCAGGGCACCATCAAGCGCTGGAACTTCCGCATGGGCGACGCCACCCACGGTAACTCGCTGTCGCATCGCGCGCCGGGTTCGCTGGGTCAGCGCCAGACGCCGGGCCGCGTGTTCCCGGGCAAGAAGATGTCGGGCCACATGGGTGCCGTGCAGCAGAGCACGCAGAACCTGGAAGTCGTCCGCGTGGACGCCGAGCGCGGCCTGATCGCCGTCCGCGGCGCCGTGCCGGGTGCGCCGGGTGGCGACGTGATCGTGCGTCCGGCGAGCAAGGGTTGAGGAGAACGACCATGGAACTAGCCATTACAGGTAGCGCCAACAAGCTGTCGGTCTCCGACGACGTGTTCGGCCGCGAGTTCAGCGAGGATCTGGTCCACCAGGTCGTCGTTGCCTACCGCAACGCCGGTCGTGCCGGCACCAAGGCGCAGAAGACGCGCGCCGAAGTGAACGGCACCACCAAGAAGTCCAAGAAGCAGAAGGGCGGCGGCGCCCGTCACGGTGCCCTGACCGCGCCGATCTTCGTCGGCGGCGGCGTGACCTTCGCGGCCAAGCCGCGCAGCTTTGCGCAGAAGGTCAACCGCAAGATGTACCGCGCGGCCATCAGCTCCATCCTGTCCGAGCTGAACCGCCAGAACCGCCTGAAGGTCGTGGAAGCGTTCGATGTGGACGCCACCAAGACCAGCGCCCTGGTCGAGAAGCTGAAGGGCCTGGACCTGGGTCAGCGTCCGCTGATCGTCACCGAGGATGCCTCCGAGCACCTGTACCTGTCCGCCCGCAACCTTCCCTACGTGGAAGTGCGCGACGTGCAGGGCCTGGACCCGGCAGCGCTGGTCGGTGCCGACTCGGTGCTGATCACGGCCGACGCCGTCAAGAAGATCGAGGAGTGGCTGGCATGATCAGCAACGAAAAGATTTTTGCCGTGCTGCGTGCTCCGCGCGTCTCCGAAAAGACCGTGCGCCTGCAGGAACTCTCCAACCAATACGTCTTCGAAGTCTCGAACGATGCCACCAAGGCCGATGTGAAGGCCGCGGTCGAGCAGCTGTTCGACGTCAAGGTCGAGACGGTCAACGTGGTCAACGTCAAGGGCAAGAACAAGTCCTTCCGTAACCGCGCCGGCCGCCGCGGCGACTGGCGCAAGGCGTACGTGCGTCTGGCCGATGGTCAGGCCATCGACGTGTCGGCCAAGGCCTGAGGTAGACCCACATGCCATTGATGAAATTCAAGCCCACCTCCCCCGGTCGCCGTTCGGCGGTCCGCGTGGTGACGCCCGACCTGCACAAGGGTGCCCCGCATGCTGCGCTGCTCGAGAAGCAGAGCAAGTCCGGCGGTCGCAACCACCACGGTCGCATCACCACCCGTCATATCGGCGGTGGCCACAAGCAGCATTACCGCATCATCGACTTCAAGCGCGACAAGGAAGGCATCCCGGCGCGCGTGGAGCGGATCGAATACGATCCCAACCGCACCGCGCACATCGCGCTGCTGTGCTATGTCGATGGCGAGCGTCGCTACATCATCGCCCCCAAGGGCCTGAAGGCCGGTGACCAGGTCATCGCCGGTAGCGATGCCCCGATCAAGGCCGGCAACACGCTGCCGTTGCGCAACATCCCGGTCGGTACGACGATCCACGGCATCGAGCTGAAGCCGGGCAAGGGCGCGCAGATCGCGCGCGCCGCCGGCGCCGCCGTGCAGCTGGTGGCTCGCGAGCAGGGCTTCGCCACGCTGCGCCTCCGCTCCGGCGAAATGCGCAAGGTGCAGGTCGAGTGCCGCGCCACGGTGGGCGAAGTCGGCAACGACGAGCACAGCCTCGAGAAGCTGGGCAAGGCCGGCGCCAAGCGCTGGCGCGGTATCAAGCCGACCGTCCGCGGTGCGGCCATGAACCCGGTCGACCACCCGCACGGTGGTGGTGAGGCGAAGGCCGGCCAGGGCAACCCGCACCCGGTCACCCCGTGGGGTGTGCCGACCAAGGGTTACAAGACGCGCAAGAACAAGCGCACGCAGCAATTCATCGTCCGCGATCGTAGGGGCTAATCGACCATGGCACGTTCACTCAAGAAGGGCCCGTTCGTCGATCACCACCTCGTCAAGAAGGTGGAGGCCGCGGGCGGCAGCAAGAAGCCGATCAAGACCTGGTCGCGCCGTTCGATGATCCTGCCGGAAATGGTGGGTTTCACGATCGCCATCCACAACGGCAAGAACCACGTTCCGGTGCTGGTCAACGAGAACATGGTCGGCCACAAGCTCGGCGAGTTTGCCGTCACCCGTACCTTCAAGGGTCACGGTGGCGACAAGAAAGCCGGCGGCAAGAAGTAAGGAGAGATGACCATGGAAGCGAAAGCCATCCTGCGCACCGCGCGCATCTCCCCCCAGAAGGCCCGCCTGGTCGCCGACCAGGTGCGCGGTCTGCCCGCCGAACGCGCTGTCAACCTGCTGAAGTTCTCGGACAAGAAGGCTGCCCACCTGATCAAGAAGGTCGTGGAGTCCGCCATCGCCAACGCCGAGAACAACCAGGGCGCCGACGTCGACGAGCTGAAGGTCAAGACCATCATGGTCGACGAAGGTCCGATGCTGAAGCGTTTCATGGCCCGCGCCAAGGGCCGTGGCACCCGCATTCTGAAGCGCACCAGCCACATCACCGTGGTCGTGGGCGAGGGCAAATAAGTATGGGTCACAAAGTTCATCCGACCGGTATCCGCCTGGGCATCGCCAAGGACTGGAATTCCAAGTGGTTCGCCAACAAGCGCGACTACGCCGACTACCTCGCCGCGGACCTCAAGGTGCGCGAGATGCTTCGCAAGAAGCTGGCGCAGGCGGGCATTTCCAAGATCCTGATCGAGCGTCCGGCCAAGACCGCCCGCGTGACCATCCACACCGCCCGTCCGGGCGTGGTGATCGGCAAGCGCGGTGAGGACATCGAGAAGCTGCGCAAGGAAGTGAGCGACCTGATGGGCGTCCCGGCGCACATCAACGTCACCGAAGTGCGCAAGCCCGAGCTGGACGCCCAACTGGTGTCCGAATCGATCGCGCAGCAGCTGGAACGCCGCATCATGTTCCGTCGCGCCATGAAGCGCGCCGTCGGCAACGCGATGCGCCTGGGTGCCCTGGGCATCAAGGTCAACGTCGCTGGCCGCTTGAACGGCGCGGAAATCGCCCGTTCCGAGTGGTACCGCGAAGGCCGTGTGCCGCTGCACACGCTGCGTGCCGACATCGATTACGGTTTTGCCGAGGCGAAGACCACCTACGGCATCATCGGCATCAAGGTGTGGGTCTACAAGGGCGAAATCTTCGATTTCAGCCAGGTGGGTCAGGAGAAGCAGGACGACGCGCGCCCCGAGCGCAGCGAACGTCCGTCGCGCCCGGCTCGTGACCGCGACGCGAGGTAATCAGTCATGTTGCAACCCAAGCGAACCAAGTACCGCAAGATGCACAAGGGCCGTAACGAAGGCCTGAGCTGGAGCGGCAACCTCGTCAGTTTCGGCGAGTACGGCCTGAAGGCCACGGCGCACGGTCAGCTGACCGCGCGCCAGATCGAGGCGGCCCGCCGCTCGATCAGCCGCTACGTCAAGCGCGGCGGCAAGATGTGGATCCGTGTGTTCCCCGACAAGCCCATCACCAAGAAGCCCATCGAAGTCCGCATGGGTTCGGGTAAGGGCAACGTCGAATACTGGGTCGCCCAGATCCAGCCGGGCCGCATGATCTATGAAATCGAAGGCGTCAGCGAGGACATCGCGCGCGAGGCGTTCCGCCTGGCCGCGGCCAAGCTGTCGGTCACCACCACTTTCGTGACCCGGACGGTGCGCTAATGGAACTCAAGCAACTCCGCGAGAAATCGGCTGACGAGCTGAAGGCCCACCTGACCGAGCTGCGCAAGGAGCAGTTCTCCCTGCGCATGCAGAAGGTGACCGGCCAGCTGCCGAAGACGCATGAAACCCGCCGGGTCCGCCGCGAGATCGCTCGCGTCAAGACCCTGCTGGGCAGCCAGAAGTAAGGAGCGACCAAGATGAGCGATAACAAAGACAAAGCGCAACGCACCATCGAAGGCCGCGTCGTCAGCAACAAGATGGACAAGACGGTCACCATCCTGGTGGAGCGTCAGGTCAAGCACGCCCTGTACGGCAAGTACATCAAGCGTTCCACCAAGCTGCACGCGCACGACGCGGACAACAGCTGCAAGGAAGGCGACGTGGTGCGTGTGACCGAGATCGCCCCGATGTCCAAGACCAAGAACTGGCGCGTGGTGGAAATCATCACCCGCGCGGCCGAATAAAGGAGATCTGACTCATGATCCAGATGCAGAGCTACCTTGACGCGGCCGACAACTCCGGTGCCAAAGAACTGATGTGCATCAAGGTGCTGGGCGGCTCCAAGCGCCGCTACGCCGGCATCGGCGACATCATCAAGGTGACCGTCAAGGACGCCATCCCGCGTGGCAAGGTCAAGAAGGGCGAAGTCTACGACGCGGTCGTCGTGCGCACCCGCAAGGGCGTCCGTCGCCCCGACGGTTCGCTGATCCGCTTCGATGGCAACGCCGCCGTCCTGCTGAACAACAAGCAGGAGCCGATCGGCACCCGCATTTTCGGGCCCGTGACCCGCGAGCTGCGTTCCGAGAAGTTCATGAAGATCGTTTCGCTCGCGCCTGAAGTGCTCTGAGCGGAGGACATACAAATGGCTAACCGTATCAAGAAGGGCGACCAGGTCGTCGTCACCGCCGGCAAGGACAAGGGCAAGAAGGGCGACGTGGTGCGCGTGGACGGCGATCGCGTGGTCGTCTCCAACGTCAATGTCGTCAAGCGCCACACCAAGCCGAACCCGCAGGCCGGTATCGCGGGTGGCGTGGTGGAGAGCGAGCGCTCGATCCACATTTCCAATGTCGCGCTGTTCAACCCGGCAACGGGCAAGGGCGAGCGTATCGGTTTCAAGGTGCTGGAGGATGGACGCAAACTGCGTGTGTTCCGCTCCAGCGGTGAGGCGCTCGACGCCTGAGGAATGACATGACCACTCGTCTCGAAAAAATCTACAAGGAAGAAGTGGCGCCGGCTCTGATGAAGAAGTTCGGCTACACCAATCCGATGGAAGTGCCGAAGATCACCAAGATCACCATCAACATGGGTGTGGGTGAAGCGGCGACCAACAAGAAGATCTTGGAAAACGCCGTGGCCGACCTGGCCAAGATCACCGGCCAGAAGCCGATCACGACCAAGTCCCGCGTATCGGTGGCTTCGTTCAAGATCCGCGACGGCTGGCCGATCGGCTGCAAGGTGACCCTGCGTCGCGCCAAGATGTACGAATTCCTGGACCGCCTGATCAGCATCTCGCTGCCGCGCGTCCGCGACTTCCGTGGCGTGTCCGGCCGTTCGTTCGACGGTCGCGGCAACTACAACATGGGCGTGAAGGAACAGATCATCTTCCCGGAAATCGACTTCGACGCCGTCGACGCGATCCGCGGCATGGATATCGCCATCACGACGACCGCCAAGAACGACGCCGAAGCCAAGGCGCTGCTCGAAGCGTTCAAGTTCCCGTTCCGCAACTGATTCGCTAGGAAAACGACATCATGGCAAAGACCTCGATGGTCAACCGCGACATCAAGCGGGAAAAGCTGGCCAAGCAGTACGCCGCCAAGCGCGACGCGCTGAAGAAGATCATCTCCAGCCAGAACGCTTCGTACGAAGAGAAGGCGGACGCGGTGGTCAAGCTGCAGAAGCTGCCGCGCGACTCCTCGCCGAGCCGTCAGCGCAACCGCTGCGAGCTGTCCGGTCGTTCGCGTGGCGTGTACCGCAAGTTCGGCCTAGGTCGCAACATGCTGCGCAAGGCCACCATGAACGGCGACGTTCCCGGCCTGCGCAAGGCTAGCTGGTAAGGATGCCAGCGGGCGCCCTCAGGGGCTCCCCTGCGGTTTCAAGGACAAGTCCGGCACATGCCGGACTTGTTGTTGTACAATGTTTGGCTCCCGTGGCTCGGCCAGGGGAGGGCTGGTGAACCGGCCGCCCGCCTGGGGGTTTCCAGGGACAACACGAGATTTTCGCGAAAGCGGATATCGGTGCTACTCATAAGGCAGACTCTCATGAGCATGACTGATCCCATCGCCGACATGCTGGTGCGCATTCGCAATGCCGCCGCTGTGGGCAAGCCGACGGTGAAGATGCCGTCCTCCAAGATCAAGACCTCGATCGCCAACGTCCTCAAGGCGGAAGGCTACATCGGCGACGTCCGCGTGACGAAGACCGAGAACAACAAGGCCGAGCTCGAAATCGTCCTGAAGTACTTCGAAGGCAAGCCCGTCATCGAGAAGCTGAGCCGCGTGTCCCGTTCGGGTCTGCGCCAGTACCGTGGCAAGGCTGAACTGCCCAAGGTCCTCGGTGGCCTCGGCGTCGCCATCATCTCCACCTCGAAGGGCATCATGACCGATGCGCAGGCCCGTGCGGCCGGCGTGGGTGGTGAAGTCCTGTGCTTCGTGGCCTAAGCGAAGGAGCCCAGACATGTCCCGCGTAGCCAAGAAGCCGATCAATCTCCCGAAGGGCGTCGAACTGAATGCCCAGGGTGAAACCCTCAACGTCAAGGGCCCGAAGGGCACCCTGTCCATCGCCAAGCCGGCCGGCGTCGAACTGAACGTCGACAACGGTACGGTGAACCTGTCGCCGGCCACCCCGGCCGACGACGCCATCACCGGCACCATTCGCGCGATCCTGGCCAACATGGTCAAGGGCGTGTCGGAGGGTTTCGAGCGCAAGCTCGAGCTGGTGGGCGTGGGTTACCGCGCCGCGATGCAGGGCAAGGACCTGAACCTGTCGCTGGGTTTCTCCCATCCGATCCTGTTCAAGACGCCGGAAGGCATCACCATCGCCACCCCGACCCAGACCGAAATCCTGGTGCAGGGCGCCGACAAGCAGCGCGTTGGTGAAGTCGCCGCCAAGATCCGCGGTTTCCGTCCGCCGGAGCCCTACAAGGGCAAGGGCGTGAAGTACTCCGACGAAACCATCATCCGCAAGGAAGCGAAGAAGGCCTAACCGGGCTTTCGGCTTCGAGGAACCAGATCATGAGCATCAAGAACACCGCCCGTCTGCGTCGCGCCAAGTCGACCCGCGCGCACATCCGCGAGCTCGGCGTGCCCCGCCTGTCGGTGCTGCGCACCGGCCAGCACATCTACGCCCAGCTGTTCACCGCCGACGGCGCCAAGGTCATCGCCTCCGCCAATACCCTGCAGGCGGACGTCAACGACGGCCTGAAGAATGGCAAGAACAGCGACGCCGCGGCCCGCGTGGGCAAGGTCATCGCCGAACGCGCCAAGGCTGCGGGCATCGAGAAGGTCGCGTTCGACCGCTCGGGCTACCGTTACCACGGCCGCATCAAGGCCCTGGCCGACGCGGCCCGCGAAGGCGGCCTGCAGTTCTAATCCTGAAGGGCATGGAGGAGACTCCATGCCCTGTCCTGCCGGCGCGGGCTGCGCCGGGCGCGATCGCTCTTCTGCATCGATCGTTGCGTCACCGCTCCACACCACAACCATAAGCGGCCAAGCCGTACATACCTCATCAATCAAGGAATCCAAGCAATGGCAGAAGAACGTCAGCCGCGGGGCCGCGATCGCGACCGCAACCGCGAAGAGAAAGTCGACGATGGCATGATCGAGAAGCTGGTCGCGGTCAACCGCGTCAGCAAGACCGTCAAGGGCGGCCGCCAGTTCACCTTCACCGCACTGACGGTGGTGGGCGACGGCAACGGCAAGATCGGTTTCGGCTACGGCAAGGCCCGCGAAGTGCCGGTCGCCATCCAGAAGTCGATGGAATACGCCCGCAAGGGCATGCTCAACGTCGACCTGAACAACGGTACGTTGTGGCACCCGGTGAAGGCCGGCCACGGCGCGGCGCGCGTGTTCATGCAGCCGGCCTCGGAAGGTACCGGCGTGATCGCCGGCGGCGCCATGCGTGCCGTGCTGGAAGCGGTCGGCGTGAAGAACGTGCTGGCCAAGGCCGTCGGCTCGCGCAACCCGATCAACCTGGTACGCGCCACGCTGAAGGGCCTGAGCGACATGCAGTCGCCCTCGCGCATCGCGGCCAAGCGCGGCAAGAAGGTGGAGGAACTCCTCAATGGCTAACGAGTCCAACAAGACCGTCAAGGTGCGCCTGGTGCGCGGCCTGCGTGGTTCCCAGTCGCGCCACCGCCTGTCGGTGAAGGCGCTGGGCCTGAACAAGCTCAACGATGTGCGTGAACTGAAGGACAGCCCGCAGGTGCGCGGTCTGATCGCCAAGGTCCACTACCTCGTCAAGGTCGAGGAGTAATCAACATGCGTCTCAACACACTGAAGCCCGCCGACGGCGCCCGTACCGAACGCACCCGCGTCGGTCGCGGTATCGGTTCCGGCCTGGGCAAGACCGCCGGTCGCGGCCACAAGGGTTCGTTCGCGCGCGCCGGCAAGGGCAAGATCAAGGCGAAGTTCGAAGGCGGCCAGATGCCGCTGATCAAGCGTCTGCCGAAGGTCGGTTTCCGCTCCAAGCTCAAGCTGGATTGCGCCGAAGTGCTGTCGTACCAGCTGGAGAAGCTGGAAGCCGGCGAGATAGACTTCGCCGCGCTGCGTGCCGCCAAGCTGGTGCCCAGCACCGCCAAGCGCGCCAAGATCGTCAAGAAGGGCGAGCTGACCAAGAAGTTCGTGCTGAAGGGCGTGGCCGCCACGGCCGGTGCCAAGGCCGCCATCGAGGCTGCCGGCGGCAGCGTGCAGGAGTAACGGACGCATGGCGCAGGGTAATGCCGCCGGTGCGCTGGCAGGCGCAGGCAAGTTCACCGAACTCCGCCAGCGCCTGCTGTTCGTGCTGGGTGCGCTGATCGTCTACCGGATCGGCTGCTTCATCCCGGTCCCGGGCGTCAATCCCGATGCCATGCTTGCGATGATGCAGGCGCAGGGCGGCGGCATCGTGGACATGTTCAACATGTTCTCGGGCGGCGCCCTGCACCGTTTCAGCATCTTCGCGCTGAACGTCATGCCCTACATCTCGGCCTCGATCGTGATGCAGTTGGGCGTGCACATCTTCCCCAGCCTGAAGGCGCTGCAGAAGGAAGGCGAGTCCGGTCGCCGCAAGATCACCCAGTACTCGCGCATCGGCGCCGTGCTGCTGGCGATCGTGCAGGGCGGCAGCATCGCGACCGCGCTGCAGAACCAGGTCGCGCCGGGCGGCATGCCGGTGGTGTACGCCCCGGGCATGGGCTTCGTGCTGACCGCGGTGGTGGCGCTGACCGCCGGTACCATCTTCCTGATGTGGATCGGCGAGCAGGTCACCGAGCGCGGCATCGGCAACGGCGTCTCGCTGATCATCTTCGCGGGCATCGTGGCGGGCCTGCCGGGCGCGGTCATCCAGACCGTCGGTGCCTTCCGCGACGGTACGCTGAGCTTCATCTCGCTGCTGGTGATCGCGGTGGTGGTGCTGGGCTTCACGTTCCTGGTGGTGTTCGTGGAACGCGGGCAGCGACGGATCACGGTGAACTACGCACGCCGCCAGGGCGGTCGCAACGCGTACATGAACCAGACGTCGTTCCTGCCGCTCAAGCTCAACATGGCCGGCGTCATTCCGCCGATCTTCGCCTCCAGCATCCTGGCCTTCCCGGCCACGCTGGCGATGTGGTCCGGCCAGAACAGCGGCGCGACCACGTGGCTGCAGCGCATCTCCAATGCGCTGGCGCCGGGTGAGCCGCTGCACATGATCGTGTTCGCTGCGATGATCATCGGCTTCGCGTTCTTCTACACGGCGCTGGTGTTCAACTCGCAGGAAACCGCTGAGAACCTGAAGAAGTCCGGTGCGCTGATCCCGGGCATCCGTCCCGGCAAGGCCACCGCCGACTACGTCGACGGCGTGCTGACGCGACTGACCGCGATCGGCTCGATGTACCTGGTTGCGGTCTGCCTGTTGCCGGAAGTGATGCGCACCCAGCTGGGCACCTCGTTCTACTTCGGCGGCACCTCGCTGCTGATCGTGGTGGTGGTGGTGATGGACTTCATCGCGCAGATCCAGGCGCATCTGATGTCCCACCAGTACGAGAGCCTGTTGAAGAAGGCGAATCTGAAGGGCGGTTCGCGGGGCGGTCTTGCCCCCCGTGGCTGAGGTATAATCGCGGGCTTCCCGCACCAGTCCGGCCTTCAGGGCCGGCTGACTTAGATGGGCGGCCCCCGCAGCGATCCGGTGCGGGGGTGAGAACCGGCCAGTCCCTGCGCCAGAGTAGCGCGGGCGGGGCAGGGCAGGGGGGAAACCCCGGCTTGGCACCAGGCAGGTTCCGGCGCCGGAGCATGGGCACACTCCCCATGCCGGTCCGAAGTCGGCTCTGCCGGCACGGGCTTCCCGTAAACACCGGATCTTGCTAGAATTTCCAGTTCACTCCGCCTGTCTGCGCGAATCCCGCCCGGGATGACCGTACACGGGCCAATACTCACAGTTGGAGAGCCGCGTCATGGCGCGTATTGCAGGTGTCAACCTGCCTGCCCAGAAGCATGTCTGGGTCGGTTTGCAAAGCATCTACGGCATTGGCCGTACCCGTTCCAAGAAGGTCTGCGAAGCCGCCGGCGTCGCCTCGACCACCAAGATCCGCGACCTGTCGGAGCCGGAAGTCGAGCGCCTGCGCGCCGAAGTCGGCAAGTACGTGGTCGAGGGCGACCTGCGCCGTGAAGTCGGCATCGCGATCAAGCGCCTGATGGACCTGGGTTGCTACCGCGGTCTGCGCCATCGTCGCGGCCTGCCGCTGCGTGGCCAGCGCACCCGCACCAATGCCCGCACCCGCAAGGGTCCGCGCAAAGCCATCAAGAAGTAAGGGGCGACCATCATGGCCAAGCCAGCAGCTGCCAAAGTCAAGAAGAAGATCAAGCGCGTCATCACCGACGGCGTCGCCCACGTCCACGCTTCTTTCAACAACACCATCGTCACCATCACCGACCGCCAGGGCAACGCGCTCTCGTGGGCGACCTCCGGTGGTGCCGGTTTCCGCGGTTCCCGCAAGTCCACGCCGTTCGCGGCGCAGGTCGCTGCCGAAAAGGCCGGCCGTGCAGCCCTGGACTACGGCGTGAAGTCGCTGGAAGTCCGCATCAAGGGCCCGGGTCCGGGTCGCGAGTCGGCCGTGCGTTCGTTGAACAACGTGGGCTACAAGATCACCAACATCATCGACGTGACGCCGATCCCGCACAACGGGTGCCGTCCGCCGAAAAAGCGTCGCGTCTAAGGGGGCGATAAGAAATGGCTCGTTATATCGGTCCTACCTGTAAGCTCGCGCGCCGTGAAGGCGCCGACCTGTCGCTCAAGAGCCCGGCCCGCGCGCTGGACTCCAAGTGCAAGCTGGAGCAGAAGCCCGGCCAGCACGGCGCCACCGCCCGCAAGGGCAAGCTGTCCGACTACGCCACCCAGCTGCGCGAGAAGCAGAAGGTCAAGCGTATCTACGGTCTGCTGGAGCGCCAGTTCCGCAACTACTACAAGAAGGCCTCGACCAAGAAGGGCAACACCGGCGAGAACCTGCTGCAGCTGCTGGAAACCCGTCTCGACAACGTCATCTACCGCATGGGTTTCGCCGTGACCCGTCCGGCCGCCCGCCAGCTGGTCTCGCACCGTGGCGTGCTGGTCAACGGCAAGCCGGTCAACCTGCCGTCCTACCAGGTCAAGGCCGGTGACGCGATCGCGCTGTCGGAGAAGGCCCAGAAGCAGCTCCGCGTGCAGGAGTCGCTGACGGTCGCCGAGCAGCTCGACCTCAACCCGTCGTGGGTCGAAGTCGACGCCAAGAAGTTCAGCGGCGTGTTCAAGGCAGTTCCGGCGCGTTCGGACCTGCCCGCCGACATCAACGAAGCGCTGATCGTCGAGTTGTACTCGAAGTAATTCATTCACGCACCCCCGGGCGACCGGGGGACCGCAGGAGACAAAGCAACATGACGGGTATTACTCAGCAAGTGCTGCGCCCCCGCGGCCCGCAGATCGAGCGCCTGACCGGCAATCGCGCGAAAGTGGTCATCGAACCGCTGGAGCGTGGTTACGGCCATACGCTCGGCAATGCGTTGCGCCGCGTGCTGCTGTCGTCGATCCCCGGCTTCGCGATCACCGAAGTCGAGATCGATGGCGTGCTGCACGAATACAGCACCATCGAAGGCATGCAGGAAGACGTGCTGGAAGTGCTGTTGAACCTGAAGGATGTGGCCATCCGCATCCACAGCGGCGACTCCTCCACGCTGAGCCTGGCCAAGCAGGGCCCGGGCGTGGTGACCGCCGGCGACATCAAGACCGACCACAACGTCGAAATCCTCAACCCGGAACTGGTCATCTGCAACCTGACCAAGGACACGGCGCTGAACATGCGCCTGAAGATCGAGCGTGGTTTCGGCTACCAGCCGGCTGCTGCCCGCCGTCGTCCCGACGAGGAAACCCGCGTGATCGGCCGCCTGGTGCTGGACGCCTCGTTCTCGCCGGTCCGTCGCGTCGCGTACGCGGTGGAAGCCGCGCGCGTCGAGCAGCGCACCGACCTGGACAAGCTGGTCCTGGACATCGAGACCAACGGCACGATCGATGCCGAGGAAGCCGTGCGCACCGCCGCCGACATCCTCAGCGACCAGCTGTCGGTGTTCGGTGACTTCACGCACCGCGACCGCGGCGCGCCGAAGCAGGCCGCCAGCGGCGTGGATCCGGTGCTGCTGCGCCCGATCGACGACCTGGAGCTGACCGTGCGTTCGGCCAACTGCCTGAAGGCCGAGAGCATCTACTACATCGGCGACCTGATCCAGAAGACGGAAGTCGAACTGCTCAAGACCCCGAACCTCGGCAAGAAGTCGCTGACCGAGATCAAGGAAGTCCTGGCGCAGCGCGGCCTGTCCCTGGGCATGAAGCTGGAGAACTGGCCGCCGGCCGGTGTCGCCCAGCACGGCATGCTCGGCTGATGATGCGACACGGAACTCCCGCGTCCGCGCGGGAGTTCCTCTGCTTCAAACGCGTTACCCATGCCGACGGACCTGAAGGTCCGCGGTTATCCGGTCAGGGACGGCCGGTTCGGACCACCCGCAGTCCATTGTTGCACCGCCTGGAAGGCGACAGCGAAATCCAACGACCAACCATTCACCAGGAACCACACCCATGCGCCACCAGAAAGCCGGTCGCAAGTTCAACCGCACCAGCGCCCATCGCGAAGCGATGTTCCGCAACATGGCCGCCTCGCTCATCAAGCACGGCCTGATCAAGACCACCCTGCCGAAGGCCAAGGAACTGCGCCGCGTCGCCGAGCCGCTGATCACCCTCGGCAAGGTCGATGGCGTCGCCAACCGCCGCCTCGCCTTCTCGCGCCTGCGCGACAAGGAAGCCGTCGGCACGCTGTTCACCACCCTGGGTCCGCGTTACCAGTCGCGTCCGGGTGGCTACCTGCGCATCCTGAAGTGCGGCTTCCGTGCCGGCGACAATGCGCCGATGGCGTACGTCGAGCTGGTCGACCGTCCGGAAGCGGCGGCCGAGTAAGCCCCGCCTCCCGCAGCACACCAGAAACCCCGGCCGACGCCGGGGTTTTTGTTTGCCGGCCCTCCGGCGTCGGGGGCGGCAAGCCGCCACGGGTTACGTCCGGCGTCCCACGCATGGATAATGCGGGCACGACCTCATTCCGCCGGTGCCGATGAATCCTCTTCGCTGGAGTTTCCGCGCGCAGTGCCTGCTGGGTTTCGCGATCTGCGCAGGCCTGCTGGGCTATGCGTTGTACGTGCAGTTCGTGGGCCAGTTGGAACCGTGCCCGTTCTGCATCTTCCAGCGGCTGGCGTTCGCCGCCACCGGTGTGCTGTTCCTGCTCGGCGCGCTGCATGGACCGCGCCGGCCCGCAGGCCGCAAGGTCTATGGGGTGCTGGCGTTCCTCGGCGCCGCGACCGGTATCGGCATCGCCGGCAGGCACGTGTGGGTGCAGCTCTATCCGCCGCTGATGCCGAGCTGCGGTCCCGGCTGGGACTACATGATCGAGAACAACACCTGGCTGGGCGTGGTGCAGAAGGTGCTGACCGCGAAGGGCGACTGCAGCACGATTGACTGGAGTTTCCTCGGCCTGACCATGCCGATGTGGAGCCTGGTCTGGTTCGTGCTGCTGGCGGTCTGGGCGCTCTGGATCGGCTTCCGCGCCCGCAGGACCTCGACTTTCCGCTGATTTGACGCGGCGCATCCATCTGGCACGATGGTGGGCCCGCAGGAGTCCCCCATGAATCCGTCCGACCGCAACTTGCGCGCCGTCACCCTGCCGCCGAACTGGGCGCCGGACAGCTGGCGCCAGCGCCCGGCGATGCAGATGCCCACCTATCCGGATGCGGGGGCGCTCGAGGCTGCGCTGGCCGAACTGCGCCAGTTGCCGCCGCTGGTGACCTCGTGGGAGATCTTCTCGCTGAAGAAGCAGTTGGCCGAGGCGCAGGAAGGCAAGCGCTTCCTGCTGCAGGGCGGCGACTGCGCGGAGAACTTCAGCGACTGCGAGTCCGGGCTGATCTCCAATCGGTTGAAGGTGCTGCTGCAGATGAGCCTGGTGCTGGTGCACGGGCTGCGCCTGCCGGTCGTGCGCGTCGGCCGCTTCGCGGGCCAGTACGCCAAGCCCCGCTCAGCGGATACCGAAACCCGCGATGGCGTGTCGCTGCCCAGCTACCGCGGCGATGTGGTCAATGCGCCCGAGTTCACCGCCGAAGCACGCGTGCCCGACCCGCGCCGCATGATCAAGGCGCACGCGCGTTCGGCCATGACGATGAACTTCGTGCGGGCGCTGATCGATGGCGGCTTCGCCGACCTGCACCATCCCGAATACTGGAACCTCAACTGGGTCGGCTATTCGCCGCTGGCCGACGAGTACCAGCAGATGGTCGCCTCCATCGGCGATGCGGTGAGGTTCATGGAGACGTTGTCGGGTTCGGAGGTGCACAACCTCAACCGGATCGACTTCTACACCTCGCACGAAGCGCTGCTGCTGCCCTACGAGGAAGCGCTGACCCGCGAGGTACCGCGGCAGTGGGGCTGGTTCAACCTCAGCACGCACTATCCGTGGATCGGCATGCGCACCGCCGCCGTCGATGGCGCGCACGTGGAATACCTGCGCGGCGTGCGCAATCCCATCGCCATCAAGGTGGGGCCGTCGGTCACGCCGGACCAGCTGCTGCGCCTGATCGACGTGCTGAATCCGGAAGACGAAGCCGGCCGCCTGACCTTCATCCATCGCATGGGCGCGACCCAGATCGCGGAGAGGCTGCCGCCCCTGCTGGATGCGGTGCGCCGCGACGGCCGGCGCGTGCTGTGGGTCTGCGATCCGATGCACGGCAACACCGAAAGCACGAGCAACGGGTTCAAGACGCGCCGCTTCGACAACGTGCGCAGCGAGGTCGAGCAGTCGTTCGACCTGCATGCCGCCGCCGGCACGCGACTGGGCGGCGTACACCTGGAGCTGACCGGCGAGGACGTCACCGAGTGCACCGGCGGCGCGCGCGAACTGACCGACGCGGACCTGAAGCGTGCCTACCGGTCCACGGTCGATCCGCGGCTCAACTACGAGCAGTCGCTGGAGATCGCGATGAGCATCGTCCGCAAGCAGAACCAGGTGGCCGCGCCCGCGTCGCGCTGATCCGTGCTAGGACGCCGCGCTGCCGGCGTCGGCGGCCGGCTGCGGGATCTCCCAGGTCCTGCCGCGGGCGTAGAGCCTGGCGAATTCGGCGGCGGGCAACGGCTCGCTGAAATAGTTGCCCTGGAGTTCGTCGCAGCCGTTGGCGGCCAGCCACGCCGCCTGCTCGCGGGTCTCCACGCCCTCGGCGATCGTCCGGCACTGCAATTGAGCCGCCAGGCCGATGATCGCGCGCGTGATGGCGGCCTGATTGGGTTCTGCCACGTCGCGGACGAACGACTGGTCGATCTTCAGCACGTTGAATCCGTAGTTGCCCAGGTAGCTGAGGCTGGAAAACCCGGTGCCGAAGTCGTCGATGGCGATGCGGACGCCCAGCGCCTTCAATGCGCGCAGCGTGCGGTCGGTGCGTTGCACGTCCCGCATCAGCGTGGTCTCGGTGACCTCCAGCTCGAGGAATTCGGCGGCCAGCCCGCTGTCCTGCAGCGCGTCCACCACGGTGTCCACCAGTTCGTTGGTGTCGAAATTCGCCGCGGCGATGTTGACCGAGACGCGGATGGGCGGCAGGCCTGCCTGCTGCCAGATCCGGTTCTGCCGGCATGCCGCGCGGATCGCCCAGTGGTCGATGTCGACGATGAGGTTGGTCTCTTCGGCGATCGGCAGGAACTCGCCGGGCATCATCAGCCGGTCGCCGCGCTGCCAGCGCGCCAGTCCCTCGACGCCCACGATGCGGCCGCTGGCGCGGTCGACCTGTGGCTGGTAGTGCAGCGACAGGTCGCCGTTGCGCAGGCTGCGGCGCAGGCTGTTCTCCAGTTCGATGCGCGCATCCACGCTGGAGGCGAGTTCGCGCGTGTAGAAGCGGGTGGCGTTGCGGCCGTTGCGCTTGGCCAGGTACATGGCCGCATCGGCGCGCATCATGAGCGTGGCGGCATCGTAGCCGTCTTCCGGGAACAGGCTGATGCCGATGCTGAAGGCCTGGTGCAGTTCGTGCGATGCCACCGTGTACGGCGTGCCTGCCAGGGCCAGCAGGCGATCGGCGATCTGCAGCACGCTGTCGCGCGCCAGCACGTTGGGCAGCAGCACCACGAACTCGTCGCCACCGGTGCGGTACACCGTGCCGAGGTTGCCGATGTTGCGCTGGATGCGGCGCGCCACCTGCTGCAGCAGCTCGTCGCCGGTATGGTGGCCGAGGGCGTCGTTGACGTGCTTGAAGAGGTCGAGGTCCAGGAACAGCACCGCGATGCCGTTGCCGTGGTTGGTCGCATGGGTGATGGCCTGGCCCAGGCGCTCGTTGAGCTGCAGGCGGTTGGGCAGCCCGGTCAGCACGTCGTGGTGGGCGAGATACGTCATGCGCGAACTGAGGGCGCGGGATTCGGTGATGTCGCGCAGCACCATCACCGTGCCGACCATGCGCTCGTCGCGGTCGTGGATGGCGGACAACGAGCGTTCGACCAGCATGCGGCTGTTGTCCCGGCGCACCAGTTGCAGGTCGCCCGGCTGCACGATCGGCTGCAGCGCGTCGTCGGCGTGCGGCGTTTCAGAGCGCACCAGCGGGGCGACCTGGTCCAGCGGCTTGCCCAGCGCCTGCTCCAGGCTCCAGCCGCAGAGTGCCTCTGCGGTTGGATTCATGTAGGTCACGCGGCTCTCGCCGTCCACGGTGATCACCGCTTCGCTGATCGAGGTGAGCGTGACTTCGGCCAGTTCGTTGGCATCGTGCAGGGCATGTTCCAGCCGGGCCTTCTCGGTGATGTCGATGGACATGACGAAGAAGCCGCAGACCGTGCCGGTGTCGTCGGTATCGGGCGTGTAGAAGCTGTGCATCCGCCGCGTGCCATCGGCGGTGGCGAGGCTGCTCTCGAGCTCGCCTTCGCGCCCGGCGAGCGCCGTCTCGATGTGGGGCAGGTGGCGGAGGTAGGCCTGTTCGCCGAAGAGCTCGCGCATCGGGATGCCGGCCACCGGGGGCGTTCGCCAGCGCACCAGTTCGGCGAACGCACGGTTGTGGAAGACCAGACGATGCTGCACGTCGAACTGCGCGATCAGCGCGGGCAGGCGGTCGGTGACGCGCTTGAGATGGTCGCGCGCCATCGCCAGTTCACGGTGGGCCTGGCGTTGCTCGCTGACGTCGTTGCCCATCAGGTACCAGCCGGCGATCTTCCTGCCGGACTCGATGTCCGGCACCAGGTAAAGGTGCACGGGGCGCGCCGGTCGTCCCAGCTCGGCGTCCCAGGCGGTCCAGTGGTCCGGGGTGCAGTCGCGCATCGCGCGCTTCAGCGACGCCAGGAACTCCGGCGCGTCCGCATGCACATCGTCCACCTGCCGGTCGCTCCATTCCTCCGGTGAGCCCGACCAAGTACGGCATGCGCGGTTGGCGAAGCCGTAGCGGCCGTCGGCGTCGATGTAGGCGATCAGTGCCGGCAGGTGATCGGCCACGGCATCGAGCAGGGCCCGGCTGCGGCGCTCCGTGCGCGCCAGGTTGTGCAACAGCAGGAACAGCAGCAGGCCCAGCCCGATGCCGCACAGCGTCAGCAGCGCGATGGACGCCAGCCCGGGCATCGCTTCGTGCAGCGGCGGCGATCGCAGGACCAGTCGCCATTCGCTTCCCAGCAGCTGCAGCGCGCGTTGCTCGGTGAAGGCCGGTTGCCAGCCGTCGCCGTAGCGGCGCGTGAGTGCCGTTGTCTGGAAGATCGGCGTGTCGCCGTGATCGGCCGCGAGCAGTTGGAGATCGAATTCGCCGTCGTTGCCGTGGCCGATGGCCTCTTCCATCACGCGCTTCCAGCCGAAGCCGGCGGTGGCGAAGCCGCGCAGGAGGCTTCGCCGCGCCTCCTGGCCATCGCGCGCCGCCACCGGATCGGCATACACCGGCGCGTAAAGCAGGAAGCCGGGAATGCCCGGAATGCCGCGGGAGCTATCACCCAGCGCGACCAGCGATGCCGCCGCCAGCTCGCCGCTGTCCCGTGCCGTCTCGACGGCGCGCCGCCGCACCGGTTCGGCGAGCATGTCCTTGCCGAGCAGCGGGCGCATGCCGGGAGTGTCGGGATACAGCAGGTCGAGCACGACGTACTCGTCGCGGTCGCCGGCCGGATGGATCGCGAACGCGTCGCCGTGGTGCGCGCGCTGCGCGGCCAGGTAGGCATCGCGCTGCGCCAGGTCCACGCGGCGGGCGAACCCGATGCCGTGCACGCCGGCGCGCCGCCGTGTGACCTGCAGCTTCTCGGCGAAGGTGCGGAAGCTGTCCTGCTCGATGCTCTCGTAGCCCTCCAGCACGGCGGCCGCGGCGCGCACGGTGTCCTCATAGGCGTTCATGTGCGTGGTGACCGCCGTCGCCACCGCGTCGGTCCGCGCCTGGAACTGCGCGCGCGCGTGTTCGCGGGCCTGCTGCCAGGCGGTCGCGCCCGACCACAACGACAGCAGGCAGGCGATCACCAGCACACCCCAGGCCAGCGAATTCAGATTGCGCTGCCGCCGGCGGGCCGTGGATCCGGATCCACTGAACGTCCGCAGTTCCGCTGCCCGGTCCGCGCCTGACTCCACGCGTGCATTCCCCGCCTGCTGGTTGGCGGTTATGACGCCACGAACCTGCAGGCGCTGCAAGCATTCTCTGGCGCGTGATGGCTCACATTTCCGGCGGCCCCGGCCGGGGCTCAGCCGCGCGGCGTGCGCACCGGCAGTGTCGGCCAGTATTCGGGCGGCTTGCGCGCACGCGTGCGTTGCTCGTAGTCGTAGCCCAGCGCGATCAACGTGGCCTCGCTCCACGCCGGGCCCATGAAGGTCAGGCCCAGCGGCAGGCCGTCGCTGTGGCCCATCGGGACGGTCAGGCTCGGATAGCCGGCCACCGCGGCCGCGCTGTAGCCGGCGCCCGGAAAGTGGTCGCCGGCCTTGTGGTCGGTCAGCCAGGCCGGGCCGGTGGTCGGCGCGATCAGGGCCACCAGTCGCTGCGCCTTGAGGGCGGCATCGATGCCTTCCGGACCCGCGAGCCGGCGGGCGCGACTGCGTGCGGCGATGTACTCCGCCTCGCCCAGGCCGCCCTTGGCGTTGGCCTGTTCGAACAGTTCCTGGCCGAAGAACGGCATTTCCGACACGCGGTAGCGCTCGTTGTAGCCGATCAGCTGGGTCAGGGTGGTCAGCGGGGCCCTGCGCTCGGCCAGGTAACGCTCCAGGCCGTGCTTGAACTCGTACAGCAGCAGCTGCATCTCGTCCGCGTTCCATTGGCCGTCGGTGGGAATCTCCGCATCGACGACGATCGCGCCGGCTTCGCGCATTACCTGGATCGCGCCTTCCATCGCGGCGGCCGCGTCGGGATGGATCGCCGCCTTGCTGCGCAGTACCCCGATGCGGGCGCCCTGCAGCGCGCCGGGCTTCAGGCGCGCGCTGTAGTCGAGCGTCGTGTTCCAGGTCGCCTGGGTGGTGGCCGCGTCCGCGGTGTCGCGTCCGGCCAGTGCGGCCAGCAGCAGCGCCGCATCCGACACGCTGCGGGCCATCGGGCCGGCGGTGTCTTGGCTGTGCGAGATCGGCAGGATGCCTTGCCGGCTCACCAGCCCGACCGTCGGCTTCAGCCCCACCACGCCGTTGATCGCGGCAGGACAGAGGATGCTGCCGTCGGTTTCGGTGCCTACGCTGACGGCGGCGAGGTTGGCCGACACCGCGACGGCACTGCCCGAGCTCGACCCGCAGGGATTGCGGTCCAGCGCGTAGGGATTGCGGGTCTGCCCGCCGCGTCCGCTCCAGCCCGACGTGGAGTGGGTGGAACGGAAGTTGGCCCATTCGCTCAGGTTGGTCTTGCCCAGGATCACCGCGCCGGCCTCGCGCAGGCGCCGCACGAGGAATGCGTCTTGGCCGGGCCGGAAATCCTTCAGCGCCAGTGAGCCGGCGGAGGTGGCCATCGGCACCGCGTCGATGTTGTCCTTGAGCAGCACCGGAATGCCGTGCAGCGGCCCGCGCACGGTGTTGGCGCGCCGTTCGACGTCGCGCAGCGCGGCTTCCTTCAGCGCGTCCGGGTTGAGTTCGATGATGGCATTGAGCTGCGGCCCGGCCCTGTCGACGGCGGCGATGCGATCCAGATAGGCCTGCGTCAGGCGGCGGCTGTCCAGTTCGCCCGACTGCATGCGCGCCTGCAGGTCGGCGATGTCGAGCTCGGCATAGGTGAAATCGGTGGGGGCGGGCACCCTTGCAGCCGGCGGGTTCGCCGGCTGGCAGGCCACCAGGGCGAGCATCAGGCCGAGCGGCAGCAGGAATCGACGCATGCGGGCACCTTCACGGGATCGCCGCAGGCTACGCAGGCGCCGGCCCGCGCGTCAAATCGTGCGGCGACGCCGGATGTCCCGCCACAACACCCACACGATCACCAGGTTGACGATCAGCAGCGCCCAGGTATGCCAGCCGGGATGGTGGTACAGCGCATAGAGGTCCAGCGGCAGGTAGGCGGCCGAACCGAGGCAGCCCAGCCACGAGGCCCAGGCGCGGGCGCGCCACAGGCCCCAGGCTTCGAGCAGGCGCATGCCGGCGTAGACGGCGATGATCAGCACCGCCACATGGACCGATTCGGGATTGATGCGCGCCATCCACTGGCTGATCACGCCGGGGCCGGCGTCGGGAATGAAGCGGGTGACGATCGCCTGCACGGTTTCGCGCAGGCGGTCGGGGCCCAACGCCAGCAGGCCGCCGGCGAAGGCCAGGGCCAGCACGCCCTTGGCGCCCTCGAACAGGGCGATGGCATGCAGGCCCGGGTGCGCCCCGGGATCCGGGTCGTACGCGGATGTCTCCAAGCCGCAGGCGCCGCGATCAGGCCGCGCGCGAAGCGCGCTTGCGGTCGCTCTCGGTCAGCAGCTTCTTGCGCAGGCGGATTTCCTTCGGCGTGATCTCGACCAGTTCGTCGTCGTCGATGAAGTCCAGCGCCTGCTCCAGCGAGAACTTGATGGCCGGCGTCAGCTGGATCGCGTCGTCCTTGCCCGACGCGCGCATGTTGGTCAGCGGCTTGGTCTTGATCGCGTTGACGGTCAGGTCGTTGTCCTTGGAGTGGATGCCGATCAGCTGGCCTTCGTACACGTTGTCGCCTTCGGCGGCGAACAGCTTGCCGCGCTCCTGCAGCGGGCCCAGCGAGTAGGCCGGCGTGGCGCCCGGCGCATTGGCGATCATCACGCCGTTCAGGCGCTTGGCGATGGCGCCCTGTTCCTTCGGACCGTAGTGGTCGAACACGTGGAACAGCAGGCCCGAGCCCTGCGTCAGCGTCTTGAATTCGTTCTGGAAACCGATCAGGCCACGCGCCGGGATCATGTAATCCAGGCGCACGCGGCCCTTGCCGTCGGGCTCCATGTTCTTCAGCTGGCCCTTGCGGATGCCCAGCTTCTCCATCACGCCGCCCTGGTGGGTCTCTTCCACGTCCACGACGAGCTGCTCGATCGGCTCCATCAGCTGGCCGTCGATCTCCTTGATGATCACTTCCGGGCGCGACACGGCCAGCTCGTAGCCCTCGCGGCGCATGTTCTCGATCAGCACCGACAGGTGCAGTTCGCCGCGGCCGGAGACCAGGAACTTGTCGGCGTCTTCCAGCTGCTCGACCTTCAGCGCCACGTTGTGCACGGTCTCGCGCTCCAGGCGCTCCTTCAGCTGGCGGCTGGTCAGGAACTTGCCGCCCGACAGGTCCTTGTGGCCGGCGAACGGCGAGTTGTTGACCTGGAAGGTCATCGAGATGGTCGGCTCGTCGACGGTCAGCGCCGGCAGCGCTTCGGGCGTGTCCAGCGCGCAGACGGTGTCGGAGATGGTCAGGTCCTGGATGCCCGAGATGGCGACGATGTCGCCGGCCTCGGCGCTGTCCTGCTCGATGCGCTCCAGGCCCAGGAAGCCCAGCACCTGCAGCACCTTGCCCTGGCGCTTCTTGCCTTCGCGGTCGATGACGGCGACGGGCATGTTCTTCTTCAGCGTGCCGCGCTGGATGCGGCCGATGCCGATGACGCCGACGAAGTTGTTGTAGTCCAGCTGGCTGATGCGCATCTGGAAGGCGCCGTCCGGATCGACTTCCGGCTTCGGCGCGTGCTTCATGATCGCTTCGTACAGCGGGGTCATGTCGCCGCCGCGGACGGTGTCTTCCAGGCCGGCGTAGCCGTTCAGCGCCGAGGCGTAGACGATCGGGAAATCCATCTGCTCGGGCGTGGCGCCCAGGCGGTCGAACAGGTCCCACACCTGCTCCACGACCCACTCCGGACGCGAGCCGGGGCGGTCGACCTTGTTGATCACCACGATCGGCTTGAAGCCCATCGCGAAGGCCTTCTGGGTGACGAAGCGCGTCTGCGGCATCGGGCCGTCCATCGCGTCGACCAGGATCAGCACGGTGTCGACCATCGACAGCACGCGCTCGACCTCGCCACCGAAGTCGGCGTGGCCGGGGGTGTCGACGATGTTGATGCGGTTGCCGTTCCAGGTGATGGCGGTGTTCTTGGCCAGGATCGTGATGCCACGTTCCTTTTCCTGGTCGTTGCTGTCCATCACGCGCTCGGCCAGCACGGTGCGCTCGGAGAGGGTGCCGGACTGCTTCAGCAGCTGGTCGACGAGGGTGGTCTTGCCGTGGTCGACGTGCGCGACGATCGCGATATTGCGGAGGTTTTCGATGGACATGGATTCTGGGATCGGAAAAACGCACCCGGATACCCCCTTCGAAGGGGCAGGGCGCGAGGACGGGGAGGAAAGAAGGCGGCGTATTATAGCCGGCTACGGCGTGCTAAGCACCTGATTTTCCGGACAACGCAACAATGGATGCCGCCAACCGGCAAGGCGCGCCCTTGAAATCGTCCCGGATCGCCGTGATCTGGGATGCGGATGGCGCCTGAACGGGCGCCTGCCTTCCTCGGCGATCCCCGCGGCCCGCCCCTTTCTACCCCTGGAGAACCACCCGATGAGCCAGCTGACCGCCACGTTCGACACCTCGCGCGGCCCGATCACGATCGAGCTGTACCCCGACAAGGCCCCGCTGACCGTGGCCAACTTCGTCAACCTGGCCAAGCGTGGCTTCTACGACGGCCTGAACTTCCACCGCGTGATCCCGGACTTCATGATCCAGGGCGGCTGCCCGGAAGGCTCCGGCCGCGGTGGCCCGGGCTACCGCTTCGAGGACGAGACCACCAACGGCGTGCGCCATGAGCGCGGCGTGCTGTCGATGGCCAACGCCGGCCCCAGCACCAACGGCAGCCAGTTCTTCATCACCCACGTGCCCACCCCGTGGCTGGACGGCAAGCACACCGTGTTCGGCAAGGTCACCGAAGGCCTGGACGTGGTCGACGCGGTGAAGCAGGGCGACCTGATCACCAAGGTGACCATCAGCGGTGACGCCGATGCCGTGCTGGCGGCCAAGGCCGACCGTGTGGCGGAGTGGAATCGCGTCCTGTCGGCGTGATGCCATGGAGGGCCGGTCACCGACCGGCCCTTCCTCCGGTGAAAGGTCTGCGTTTCGACCATAGCGACGACCGGGACGGCGGCATCGACGACCGGTGAGCGGTGTCGCCGATCCGGCGGAACCAGACCATGGGCGGGTCGGTCGTGGCGGGGTGTCGTGATACCATTTTGCGCCGCAAAAAAGACGGCGGCGACGCTCCCTGACCTTTCCACGCGAGGTTGTGCAATGCCCCTGCTTGCCCGGCGCATCGGTCGCGCCAAGCCCAGTGCCATCATGGCGGTGGCCGAAAAGGCCAGGCAGCTGAAGGCCGAAGGCCGCGACATCATCAGCTTTTCGATCGGCGTCCCCAATTTCCTTCCTGGCGACCATGTCTACCAGGCCGCGCGCGACGCGTTGGCGAAGGACTCCGGCCAGTACGGCAGCAACCGCGGCACCGATGCGCTGCTGGACGCGTTCCTGCAGCACATCGAGTTGCTGGGCCTGACCGGCTACACGCGCGCCAACGTGTCCACCGGCATCGGCGCCAAGCACATCCTCTACAACCTGGCCGAGTCGCTGCTGGACGAGGGCGACACTATCGTCTATCCGTCGCCGTACTGGACCACGTACGCCGACATCGCCGACATCGTCAACGCCAAGGCCGTGCCGCTGCCGTGCCCGGCCAGCCAGGACTACAAGCTGACGCCGCCGCAGCTGGACGAGGCGCTGGCGACGCACAGGCCCAAGGTGTTCCTGTTCAACAATCCGTCCAACCCGACGGGCATGGTCTACACGCGCGACGAAGTCGCCGCGCTGGCCGACGTCCTGGTGAAGTATCCGGACACCTGGATCATCACCGACGACATCTACAACCGCATGCTGTTCGACGGGCTGGCGTACACCAACTTCGTGCAGGCGCGTCCGGAACTGCGCGATCGCACGGTGTTCGTCGATTCGCTGTCCAAGACTTACGGCATGCCGGGCTGGCGCGTGGGCTTCATGGCCGGTCCCGAGGTGGTCGCGAAAGCGCTGACCACGATGAACTCCAACCACATCACCAACGTGCCGGAAGTCGTCACTGCTGCGGCCATCGCCGCGCTGACCGGTCCGCAGGACGTGCCGGCCGCGAAAAACGCCGAGTTCCAGGCCAAGCGCGACCAGGTGCTGGCGGCCATGGAAGCGATTCCCGGCGTGATCTGCCCGCGTCCGCAGGGCGCGTTCTACGTGTTCCCGGACATCAGCTGCGCGTTCGGCAAATCGCACAACGGCGCGAAGATCGGCAACGATGTCGATTTCTGCAACGCGCTGCTCGACGCCAAGGGCGTGGCCTGCGTGCCGGGCTCGGCGTTCGGCGAGCCGCGCGCGCTGCGCATCAGCTACACCTGCCCGACGCCGCAGCTGGCGCCGGGGCTGCAACGTTTCCAGGAATTCTTTGCCGAACTGACGTAACCGCCCTGTGGGCCACCGCCCACGCAGTCCCCACGCGGTGGGCCGAGGCCCACCCTACGAACCCCCGAGGATCCGCACCATGAAAACCCCCGTCCGTGTTGCCGTCACCGGCGCTGCTGGCCAGATCGGCTACGCGCTGCTGTTCCGCATCGCCTCCGGCGAAATGCTGGGCAAGGACCAGCCGGTCATCCTGCAGCTGCTCGAGCTGCCGCTGGAAAAGGCCCAGGCCGCGCTGCAGGGCGTGATCATGGAGCTGGAAGACTGCGCGTTCCCGCTGCTGGCCGGCGTGGTCGGCACCGACGATCCGGAAGTCGCGTTCAAGGACGCCGACGTCGCCCTGCTGGTCGGCGCGCGTCCGCGCGGCCCGGGCATGGAGCGCAAGGACCTGCTGCTGGAGAACGCCAAGATCTTCACCGCCCAGGGTGCCGCGCTGAACAAGGTCGCCAGCCGCAACGTCAAGGTGCTGGTGGTCGGCAACCCGGCCAACACCAACGCCTACATCGCGATGAAGTCGGCCCCGGACCTGCCGGCGAAGAACTTCACCGCCATGCTGCGCCTGGACCACAACCGTGCGCTGTCGCAGTTGGCCAGCAAGGCCGGCGTGGCCGTGGGCGACATCGAGAAGCTGGTCGTGTGGGGCAACCACAGCCCGACCATGTACCCGGACTACCGCTTCGCCACCGTCAACGGCCAGTCGCTGAAGGACAAGATCAACGACGCCGACTGGAACGCGAACGAGTTCATCCCGAAGGTCGGCAAGCGCGGCGCCGCGATCATCGAAGCGCGCGGCCTGTCCTCGGCCGCTTCGGCGGCCAACGCCGCCATCGACCACGTGCGCGACTGGGTGCTGGGAAGCAATGGCAAGTGGGTGACGATGGGCATCCCGTCTGACGGCAGCTACGGCATCCCGGAAGGCGTGATGTTCGGCTTCGCCGTCACTACCGAGAACGGCGAGTACACGATGGTGAAGGACCTGCCGGTCGACGCCTTCAGCCAGAAGGCCATCGACAAGACGCTGGCCGAGCTGGAAGAAGAGCGCAGCGGCGTGGCGCACCTGCTGGGTTGATCGCAGGCTGCAACCGACACGGAAAGCGCCGGGCTCATGCCCGGCGTTTTTCTTTTGGGTGCGACGGAATGTCCCATGCGACCAAGGTAGGAAGGTGGCCGCCGCAGCGCGGGACTATGCTGCGCGCACGCATCGCATCCGGGAGCATCGCATGGCATACGAAGACGTCTACCGGCGCTCGATCGAGCAGCCAGAGGCCTTCTGGGGCGAGGAGGCGAGGGCGATCCACTGGCATGTGCCGCCGCAGCAGGTGCTGGACTATTCCAACCCGCCGTTCCGCCGCTGGTTCGTCGGCGGGCAGACCAATCTCTGCTACAACGCGGTGGATCGCCATCTCGCCGAGCGCGGGGACCAGTTGGCGCTGGTGGCGGTGTCGACCGAAACCGACGTCACCCGCGAACTGACCTACCGCGAGCTGCATCGCGAGGTCAACGCGTTCGCGGCCGTGCTCAGGCGACTCGATGTCGGTCGCGGCGACCGCGTCGTCATTTACATGCCCAACATGGCCGAGGCTGTGTTCGCGATGCTGGCGTGCGCTCGCATCGGTGCGGTGCATTCGGTGGTGTTCGGCGGCTTCGCCGCGCACAACCTGGCGCTGCGCATCGATGATGCGAAGCCGAAACTGCTGATCGCCGCCGATGCCGGCAGCCGTGGCGGCAAGGTCATTCCATACAAGCCGCTGGTCGACGAGGCCTGCGCGGAAGCGGCCACACCACCGCCGAAGGTGCTGATCGTCTCGCGCGGCCTGGATCCGGCCGAGCCGAAGGTGGCGGGCCGCGACGAGGACTACGCCACGCTGCGCGCCGCCGTCGGTGAGGCCGACGTGCCGGTGGAGTGGCTGGAATCGAACGAGCCCAGCTACCTGCTCTACACCTCCGGCACCACCGGCAAGCCGAAAGGCGTGCAGCGCGATGTCGGCGGCTATGCGGTGGCGATGGCGCTGTCGATGCGCACCGTGTTCGACGTGGGGCCGGGACAGGTGATGTTCTCCACTTCCGATGTCGGCTGGGCAGTGGGGCATTCCTACAACGTGTACGGCCCGCTGATCGTCGGCGCCACCTCGGTGCTCTACGAAGGTCTGCCGATCAACCCGGACGCCGGCATCTGGTGGGCGCTCTGCGAACAGTACGGCGTGCGCACGATGTTCTCCTCGCCGACGGCGGTGCGTGTGCTGAAGAAGCACGACATCGACTTCATCAAGCGCCACGACCTGTCCGAGCTGAAATACCTGTTCCTCGCCGGCGAGCCGCTGGACGAACCGACGGCGCACTGGATCACCGATGCGATCGGCAAACCGGTGATCGACAACTACTGGCAGACCGAGACCGGCTGGCCGGCGCTGACGCTGCTGCCCGGCCTGGACATGAAGCCGGTCCGCTTCGGCTCGCCCGGCTTTCCGAACCTCGGTTACCGGATGAAGGTGATCGACGAGAGCACCGGCGAGGAGGTCGGACCCGGCCAGAAGGGCGTGCTGGTGATGCAGCCACCGCTGCCACCGGGTTGCATGACGACGATCTGGAACGACGACGCGCGCTTCCTCTCCAGCTACTTCAGCCATTTCAAGGAACTGCTGTACAGCTCGCTGGACTGGGCGATCCGCGACGAGGACGGCTACACCTTCATCCTCGGCCGGACCGACGACGTCATCAACGTGGCGGGCCATCGTCTGGGTACGCGCGAGATCGAGGAATCCGTGTCCGGTTTCTCCGCGGTCGCGGAGGCGGCCGTCATCGGCGTCGCCGACGAGCTGAAAGGGCAGGTGCCCGTGGTGTTCGCCACGTTGCGCCAGGCGACCGACGAGCCGCAGGCGCGCATGCAGGCGGCCGACGGCATGCGGCGCACGGTGGAGCAGAGCCTCGGCGCCGTGGCGCGGCCGGCGCGCGTCTACATCGTCAATGCGCTGCCGAAAACCCGCTCGGGCAAGCTGCTGCGGCGTTCGCTGCAGGCGCTGGCGCAGGGCGCGGATCCGGGGGATCTCTCCACGCTGGACGACCCCAACGCGCTGGAGGAAGTGAAGCGCGCGCTGCAGCGCGGCCCCGACGTCGGCAGCTGAGTCAGCGCGCCGGCGGCGACGGCATCGCCGGGTCGACGCTGCCGTCCAGCGTCCACACCACGTCGCGGCCCTGCGGGTCGCGGCTCAGCACGAAGCGCGCGCTCGCGCCCGGCGTGAGCGGCAATGGCGAGACAGGTGCGTCGTTGTCGCCGTCGTCGTTCGCCTCGATGACCGTGCGTTCGCCGTCATGGCCGGCGATGGGCACGATGAACAGTCCGCGCGCATCGATGCCGCGTCGTGCCTTCTTCGTGCCGAGGTCGCCGATGTCGGCGATGGCGCCGTCGGTCTCCGCCAGTGGATTGCGGAAGTTGACCAGCAGGTCGGCCTTCATCGGCGGCCGGCCCGGCACGGACACCGTGCCGCCACGCACCAGCAGGTCCGGCCACACGTCGCCGTTTTCCGGCAACTCGCGGTACAGCGCCGGCGACACGCCCGTATGGCTGCCGGTGGCGATGCTGTCCAGCGCCGCCATCAGGCCTAGGAAATAGAGTTTGCGCAGGCGCTGCTTCTGCACGTCGCCCTCGATCCCGCCGGCCTCGATCAGCACGGTGCTGGCGCCCCACTGCGTGGTCAGGTCGCCGAAGGCGCGCGGGTCGAAGGTTTCGTCCCAGCGCGCGATGTGGCCGGCGAGATACGGTTCCAGCGCGGTACGGATCACGCCCGCGACTTCGATGGCGCGCGTGCGCACGTCGTTGATGTCGGCGGCATGGTTGTACGGCGGCGACAGCAGGGCGATGGCGGTGCCGCGGTCGGAGTCGCCGGCGCGGTAGCCTACGCGCTGGTCGTGCAGGTTGAAGCCGTACACCGGCTTCACGCGGTCGAACAGCGCCTTCAGCGTGCGCGCTTCCGGCGTGGCCAGCATGCGCGCATCGCGGTTGAGGTCGATGCCCTGTGCGTTGCGGCGCTGGAAGCGCGCGGCGCCGTCGGGATTGACGATGGGGAAGACGTGCAGCGTGGTGTTCGCCCGCAGCTGCTTCACCAGCGGATGATCCGGGTGTCCGCCGAGGAAGCGGAACAGGTCGGCCAGTGCCATCGAGGCGGTGCTTTCGTCGCCGTGCATCTGCGACCACAGCAGCACGGAGGTCTTGCCGTTGCCCCAGCGCACGTGGCGCAGCGGACGGTCTTCCACGCTGCGGCCGATCTCCTCGACGCGGAATCCGTGGCGCCGCTCCAGCAGCGGCGTGGCGACAGACCACCAGTGCTCCGCGTCGAACGTGCGGTCCTCCAGTCCCGCGACGCGCAGTTGCGTGTCGTAGAGCGTGTCGAGGTCGGCAAGCCAGGCGGGAGGCGGTGGGATCGGTGCCGACGCCGGCACCGTCGCGTCGGCGTCTGGCATGTCGGCGTTCCGGGCGATGGTGGTGGGGGTCATCATCGTCAACAGCAGGCACAGGGCAAGGACAGGGCGCATCGCGGCAGCGGAAGAAGCGGGCCTCCGCAGGGTCGGTGCATGCGCGGTCGATGTCAAATCCGCCTGCGGACGCAGCGCTTCTCCGTCATGCCGATGCAGCCGGCGGCGTGATGCCGGTATAGCGCGCGCGGGGCCGGATCAGCCGTCCCTGTGCCTGCTGTTCCAGCGCGTGTGCCAGCCAGCCGGCCAGACGGCCGGCAGCGAACATCACCAGCGCCGGCGTCGCGGGCAGGCGGTTGAGATGGCAGATCGCGGCGAGCATGAAGTCGATGTTTGGCCGCAGGCCGCTGATCTCTTCGGTGGCGACGATCAGCGTTTCCAGTGCGGCCATCTCGCGCGTGCCCGCGTGGCGGTCGCGTGCGCGCGCCAGCAGTTCCGCGCCACGCGGATCGCCCTGCGGATACAGCGCGTGGCCGAAGCCGGGCAGGTCGTCGCCGCGCTGCCAGCGCTGCGCGATGAAGGCGCGGGGCGATCGGGCCTGCAGCGCATCGGCGATGAGGGCATAGGCGCGCGCGGTGGCGCCGCCATGACGCGGACCCGAGAGCGCTGCCAGGCCGGTGCAGACCGTCGCGTGCAGATGCGCGCCGGTGGACGCCACCACGCGCGCGGCGAAGGCGGACACGTTGAGTTCGTGGTCCGCGCACACGACCAGGGCCGCGCGTACCAGGTCGGCGAAGCTGTCGTCGCCGGGGTGCCACGCTTCGGCGAGCACGCGATGCACAGGCGCATCGGTGGGCGCTTGTGCCACCAGCAGCGCCGCGTTGTGGCGCAGCAGGCCGGCGGCGATCTCGTGGCGCACGCGGGGCGCCGAGCTGAAGGAGTGCAATACGTCCAGCGCCAGCAGCGGGATGGCGGCCATCGCGCGTTCCAGCGGCGGCAGCGATGCATTGCCGGCGAGCGGCGCGACCACCGCAGGCCATTGCGGCAAGGCCGGTGTCGCGAAGGGATCATCGCGACCGCTGTCCCACAGTTGGCGCGCCACGTCTTCCAGCGTCGCGCCCTCGCGCACCATCGCGATCGCGGAGCGGCCACGGTAGTAGGGGCCGTCGGGACGGATCAGCGAGATCCGCGTCTCCAGCACCGGCAGGCCACGGTCCAGGCTCTGCGCCGCGCCGCGTGCAGCGCCACGGCCCACCTGCTTGCGCTGCGCCAGCCGCTCGACGTCCTGCCGCAGATACAGCCGGCTGCGATGGTCCTTGCCGGGCCGCGATTCCAGCAGCCCCCGGCTCACGTACGCGTACAGCGTGGCCTGGCTGATGCCGAGCATGTGGCAGGTCTCGCGGGCGGTCAGCAGATCGGTGGAGGCGGCCATGGGGACACATTGATCCGTTCGATCAAGATTGATCAACCTCGGCGATGGTGCCAGATTTGCGACCCGAAGAGGGGCGTACCCTTCACGCACCTCCGGCGACCGATGTCGTGGCCGCCAGATCGACAGGAGTTTCCATGGCTTCCGCTTCCGCAGGCGCCGCCTTCCGCGCCGCCCTCGCCGCCGAATCGCCGCTGCAGGTGATCGGCGCGATCAACGCCAACCACGCCCTGCTCGCCAAGCGCGCCGGCTACCGGGCGATCTATCTGTCCGGAGGCGGCGTCGCCGCAGGTTCGCTCGGCCTGCCCGACCTGGGCATCAACACGCTCGAAGACGTGCTGATCGACGTGCGCCGCATCACCGACGTCTGCGACCTGCCGCTGATGGTCGACATCGATACCGGCTTCGGCCCCAGCGCGTTCAACATCGAGCGCACGGTGAAGTCGCTGATCAAGGCCGGCGCCGCCGCGTGCCACATCGAGGACCAGGTGGGCGCCAAGCGTTGCGGCCATCGTCCCGGCAAGGAGATCGTGTCGGCGGGCGAGATGGTCGACCGCGTCAAGGCCGCCGCCGATGCGAAGACCGATCCGGACTTCTTCCTGATCGCGCGCACCGACGCCATCCAGGTCGAAGGCGTGGACGCCGCCATCGAGCGCGCGATCGCCTGCGTCGAGGCCGGTGCCGACGGCATCTTCGCCGAGGCCGCCTACGACCTGCCCACGTATCAGCGTTTCGTCGATGCGGTGAAGGTGCCGGTACTGGCCAACATCACCGAGTTCGGCAAGACGCCGCTGTTCACCCGCGACGAACTGGCCTCGGTCGGCGTGGCGATCCAGCTGTATCCACTGTCGGCGTTCCGCGCGATGAACAAGGCCGCCGAGAACGTGTACCAGGCCATCCGCCGCGACGGCCACCAGAAGAACGTCGTGGACACCATGCAGACGCGCGAGGAGCTGTACGACCGCATCGGCTACCACGCTTTCGAGCAGAAGCTCGATGCCCTGTTTTCCGCAAAGAAGTAGCCCGGCCCTTCTCCCGCCGGCGACCGCAGGAAGTCCCCGTGGGAGAGAAGGTGGCGCGAAGCGCCGGATGAGGGTACGGCGAAGTCCGGAGGGTTCTTGCCTCGTGGACTCCGCCGAACCCTCACCCCCACCCCTCTCCCACAGGGAGAGGGGCTCCAAATCTAGATGAGGAGTAGAAGATGTCAGAGAGCGTCCCCTTCAAGCCGAAGAAATCCGTCGCCCTGTCGGGCACCGCCGCCGGCAACACCGCGCTGTGCACCGTCGGCCGCACCGGCAACGACCTGCACTACCGCGGCTACGACATCCTCGACCTGGCCACGACCAGCGAGTTCGAGGAAGTCGCCTACCTGCTGGTGCACGGCAAGCTGCCCAACCGTGCCGAGCTGGCCGGCTACAAGGCCAAGCTGAAGTCGCTGCGCGGCATCCCCGCCGCAGTGAAGGCCGCCCTGGAGGAACTGCCGCCGTCGGCGCATCCGATGGACGTGATGCGCACCGGCGTGTCCGTGCTGGGCTGCGTGTCGCCCGAGAAGGACGACCACAACCATCCCGGCGCGCGCGACATCGCCGACAAGCTGATGGCCTCGCTGGGCTCGATGCTGCTGTACTGGTACCACTGGAGCCACAACGGCCGCGCCATCGACGTGGAAACCGACGACGACTCCATCGGCGGCCACTTCCTGCACCTGCTGCACGGCGAGAAGCCGAAGGACAGCTGGGTGCGCGCCATGCACACCTCGCTGATCCTGTACGCCGAGCACGAGTTCAACGCCTCCACGTTCACCTGCCGCGTCATCGCCGGCACCGGCAGCGACATGCATTCGTGCATCGCCGGCGGCATCGGCGCGCTGCGCGGACCCAAGCACGGCGGTGCCAACGAAGTCGCCTTCGAAGTGCAGAAGCGCTACGAGACGCCCGACGAGGCCGAGGCCGACATCAGGGCGCGTGTCGAACGCAAGGAAGTGGTGATCGGCTTCGGGCACCCGGTGTACACCGTCGGCGACCCGCGCAACCAGGTGATCAAGCAGGTGGCGAAGGACCTGTCGGCCGAACAGTCGAACATGAAGATGTACGACATCGCGGAGCGGCTGGAATCGGTGATGTGGGACATCAAGAAGATGTTCCCGAACCTGGACTGGTTCAGCGCGGTCAGCTACCACATGATGGGCGTGCCCACGGCGATGTTCACCCCGCTGTTCGTGATCGCCCGCACCAGCGGCTGGAGCGCGCACGTGATCGAGCAGCGCATCGACGGCAAGATCATCCGCCCGAGCGCCCACTACACGGGGCCCGAGGATCTGGAATTCGTTCCGCTCGACCAGCGCTGACCGACGCCGGACCGGGACGGGACCGAGGTCCCCTGCTTGCGGTGGAGGGGACGGGGCGGGGGCGACGTGCACCGGTCCGGAAGCCCTGGCCGCCCAGCCGTTCGGCCGGCTTGGAGGTCTGCGCCGCCCTCCTGCGGGGCCGTTTCGACGCACGTCGGGCGGCCCCGTGTCGTTTGTGTGACACGTGTGGCAGCGGGACAGGGCCGTGGCGGGGTACTACTGGCGGCCAAGGGGAACGTCGCGGTCGCCGGGAGGGGCCCGTCGCGCGGCGTCGGGGAAAGGCATGCAGAGCAGATGGAGCAAGACCGAAGCCGGTCGCAACGAGATCCAGCAGCGCAGCCGCAAGCTGCCGGCCGGACTGCGTTCGATCCTGCTGATGGTCGACGGACAGCGCAGCGACGACGAACTGCAGGCCATGATGAGCGGCCTGCACGCGCCCGACGACGCGCTGGCGCAGCTGGCGGCCGACGGCCTGATCGAGCGGCGCTCGGGTGCGGCGTCGATGCTGGCGGCGGTGTCCGCCGCGAAGACCGGCGAGCCGGCTGCACCCGCGCTGCAGGCGATGACGCCGGCCGAGCGCTACAACGCGCTGTATGCGCGCATCACCGACGACATCCGTTCGCACATCGGGCTGAAGGGGTACTTCCTGCAGCTGAAGGTCGAGCGCTGTGCCGATGCGGATGAACTGGTGGCGCTGCTGCCCGACGTGGCCACCGCGCTGACCAAGGCGCGCGACCACACCTTCGCCACGCGCTGGCTGGAGGACGTGCGCGCGTCGATGGCCTGACGCGCGCCGTCGCGGTCCTCAGGCCAGGCCTTCGGCCTTCAGGGCCGCCTGCACACCGGCATCGGCCTCCATGCGCTGCCTGAACGCGGCGATGTTCGGCAGGCCCGACAGGTCGACACCCATGCGGTCGGCCCAGCGCAGCGTGATGTAGAAATAGGGATCAGCGAAGCTGCGGAAACCGGCCAGCCAGTCGCGGCCTTCCAGCTGTCGCTCCGCGGTCTCGAACAGGCCGCGCAGGCGCTTGCGCGCGGCGTCCTTCACCGCATCGAACTGCGTCTCGTCGCCGATGAAGCGGGCCGGCCCGAACAGCGGATGGAAGGCCGGGTGCAGATCGGAATTGACGAACGCCAGCCACTTGGCGGCCAGCGCGCGCTGCTGCGGCGAGCCGTCGCCGGCGAGGTGCGCCTGCGGATGCGTGTCGGCGATGTAGCCCATGATCGCGGCGTTCTGCGTCAGCACGAAATCGCCATCGACGAGCGCCGGCACCGCGCCGGTGGGATTGATCGCGAGGTAGGCGGGCTCCTTCATCTCCGCCGCCGTCATCACCTGCACGTCGAACGGTCGGCCGGTCCACTGCAGTGCGATGTGGTCGGCGGTCGAGCAGGCGCCGGGCTTGGTGTAGAGCTTCATCGTGGGTCCGTGGAAAAGAAAAGGCCCGCGATTATCGCGGGCCTCGGATGCTGGCGGGGTGATGTGGGGTGCAACGGATCGTGCTGGGCACACGCGGTATGTATCGCGGTGGTTCGCTAATCGTCCGCGCGCCCTGTCTGGGTAGAGAGGGAGATCGCGGCGGTTTGCCATCACCCGTTCCACTCTCCCGGGGGAGAGCGAGTCGGTGCTGTGCGGAGTTGGCGCGTGCCCTGATCGTCGCGGTGTGAGGTCGTACGCAGCGCTGATTTGGCTGGGCACGTGTAGTTCGCATCGCGGCGGTTCGCCCTCACCCCTTCCCTTCTCCCGGGGGGAGAGGGGAGTAGGTGCCATGCGGAGTTGGCGCGTGCCCTGATCGTCGCGGTGTGAGGTCGTACGCAGCGCTGATTTTGCTGGGCACGTGTAGTTCGCATCGCGGCGGTTCGCCCTCACCCCTTGCCCTCTCCCGGTGGGAGAGGGGGAGTAGGTGCCGTGCGGGTTCGGCTCCGGTAGCGGGTAGCTACGTGCGGCGTCGTGCGTTCGGAAGCTTTTGTTCTTAGGAGCGGGGTTTGAGCTTCTGCACGCGCAGGAACGTGTGGTCGCCGATCGTGGCCACGTGGTAGGCGTTGCGCCAGCTCGGGCTGGCGATCTGGTGGGCCATGAAATGGCTGGCGCCCGGCACGATCTCCTGGCGCTGGCCGGGCGGCAGGGCCCAGTTGCGCTCGGCGTTGAGCGCCACGCTGACCGACTTCGCCCAGGCATCGGGGTTCTTGAGGCGGGTGTTCGGGCCGACGATGGTCGGGGCGAACTGCTTGCGGGCGGTGACCACGGAGCAGACGGAGTCGCCCCACAGGCCGCTGTCGCGGCGGCGCAGGGCGACCTCGGCGACGGCCTGCTGGCCGCGCAGGGTCTGGTCGCGGGCTTCCAGGTACACGGTGGTGCTGAGGCAAAGCGAATCGGCGGCCGGCTGCGGCAACATCTGCGACAGCCATAGGATCCAGGCCAGTTTCATGGGAACTCCTTGCTCCGTCTTTCCCGCACCCCTGCCTCTCCCGTCACGATGGGAGCGGCAAACCTGGGACATGCGGCAGGGCGTCATGGGGAGGCAGCCTTCACACGGGCTGCCCGGGGACCGGCAAGGCCGGACCAGAGGGGTCCGAGCGCCGGGCTCAGCCCGCCTGAACTGGGCGGCGGGCCGGAAAGTCGGCGCAAGGTAGGGGGGGCAGTCCCAACTCGGCCTGAACGGGCCGGCTTGACGCCGGGGGTGCCGGTCTGGCTGGAAACTGTGAGTGACGTCGCAGGAAGCAGGGCCGTAGAGCGGAGCTTGCTCCGCTGCTGGTGCCTCGGAGACCGTCGGATTTCGGACGTGCGGGAGTCGAGCAAGCTCGACTCTACGGCCGGAGCGCCTACAGGCTGGCTGCCAGCCGGCTGCCCTGGTCGATGGCGCGCTTGGCGTCCAGCTCGGCGGCCACGTCGGCGCCGCCGATCAGGTGAGGATGCTTGCCGGCGGCGATCAGATCCGCCTGCAGGTCGCGGCGCGGTTCCTGGCCGGCGCAGACGACCACGTGATCGACCGGTAGCAGCTGTTCGGCGCCGTCCACCCGGATGCGCAGGCCGGTGTCGTCCACGCCCAGGTACTCCACGCCGCCCAGCATCTTCACCTGCTTGGCCTTCAGCGTGGCCCGATGCACCCAGCCGCTGGTCTTGCCCAGTCGCGCGCCCGGCTTGCCCGGGCTGCGCTGCAGCAGCCAGACCTCGCGCGCCGGCGATTCCGGCTGCGGCTTCACCAGGCTGCCGCGGGCCTCGAAGGTCGGGTCCACGCCCCATTCCGCCATCCAGCGGGCCGGATCCAGCGAGGGCGAATGGCCTTCGTGGGTCAGGTATTCGGCGACGTCGAAGCCGATGCCGCCCGCGCCGATCAGCGCCGCGCGGGCGCCGACGGCGACGCGACCGGACAGCACGTCGACATAGCTGACCACCTTGGCGTGCCCGGCGCCCGGAAAGGCGACCTTGCGCGGCGTAATGCCGGTGGCCAGCACCACCTCGTCGAAGCCGGCCAGGTCGGCGGCGGTCACCGGCGTGGACAGCTTCACATCGACCCGCGTCTCGTCCAGCCGGTGGCGGAAGTAGCGCAGTGTCTCGTGGAACTCTTCCTTGCCCGGGATCCGCTTGGCGTAGTTGAACTGCCCGCCGATCTCGTCGGCGGCATCGAACAGCGTCACGCGGTGGCCACGTTCGGCCGCGACGGTCGCGCAGGCCAGGCCGGCCGGACCGGCGCCGACCACGGCGATCGTCTTCGGCGCGAACGTCTTCTTATAGGTGAGGTCGGTCTCGTGGCAGGCGCGCGGATTGACCAGGCAGCTGGCGAGCTTGTTCTCGAACACATGGTCCAGGCACGCCTGGTTGCAGGCGATACAGGTGTTGATCGCCTGCGGCGTACCGGCGCGCGCCTTCGCCGCCCATTGCGGATCGGCCAGCAGCGGGCGGGCCAGCGACACCATGTCGGCCTTGCCGGCGGCCAGGATGCCTTCGGCCACGTCCGGCATGTTGATGCGGTTGGTCGCCACCAGCGGTACGCGGACGTGCGGCTTGAGCTTGGCGGTGACATCGACGAAGGCGGCGCGCGGCACCGACGTGACGATGGTCGGCACGCGCGCCTCGTGCCAGCCGATGCCGGAATTGATGATGGTGGCGCCGGCGGCTTCCACCGCCTTGGCCTGGGCGACGATCTCCTCCCACTGGTTGCCGTCCTCGACCAGGTCGATCAGCGACAGGCGGTAGATGAGGATGAAGTCCGGACCGACCGCCTCGCGCACGCGGCGGACGATCTCCACCGCAAAGCGCATGCGCTTCTCCGGCGTGCCGCCCCAGGCATCGGTGCGCTGGTTGGTCCGCGGGGCGGTGAATTCGTTGATGAAGTACCCCTCCGAACCCATGATCTCGACGCCGTCGTAGCCGGCGTCGCGCGCCAGCTTCGCCGCGTTGGCGTAGGCGTTGATCTGGCGCTCGATGCCGCGGGCCGACAGCGCGCGCGGGGTGAAGGGGTTGATCGGCGCCTTGATCCTCGACGGCGCCACCGTCAGCGGGTGGTAGCCGTAGCGGCCGGCGTGCAGCAGCTGCGCGCAGATCTTGGCGCCGTGCTCGTGCACGGCCGCGGTGACGAACCTGTGCGGGCGCGCTTCCCACGGCCACGACAGCTTGCCGCCGAACGGCTTCAGCCAGCCCACCAGGTTGGGCGAGAAGCCGCCCGTGACGATCAGCCCGACGCCGCCGGCCGCGCGCTCGGCGAAGTAGGCGGCCAGGCGCGGGAAGTCCTTCGCCCGGTCCTCCAGGCCCGTGTGCATGGAACCCATCAGCACGCGGTTACGCAGCGTGGTGAAGCCCAGGTCCAGCGGGGCGAACATATGCGGGTAGGGAGCGGAGTCGGTGGCGGAGGCGGTCGACGTCATGCGGGCATTGAATACGCGGGCGTATGGGTGGGCGCACCATGCCGCGAATCCCCGGGGCACGCAAGCGCGTAGCGGGTGGGGCGATCGTCAGCGGGAGGCGTCGCCGTCGTGCGGCAGCGCGGCGTGCAGGGCCTCCTGTTCCAAGCACAGCGGACGCTCGCGCAGCGCCTGGGCGATGTCCTCCCAGCCTGCCCGTTCCGCCCACCGGCACATGGCGGCGAGCGCGGCGGGTGCCGGCGCGTGCGTGTCCAGGCCGTCCACGTCCTGGTGCAGCGGCGACATCCGCCAGGGCCGCAATCGGCGTCCGCAGGCAGCCGCCGTGTCGGCCAGGACCGCGGCGATCCGGAAACCGCCCTCGTCGATGTCCCCCCAATGCCATACGGGAAGATCGGACGGCAGCGCATCGAGCAGCCTGGCATAGGCGCGGCGCCAGGCCGGCGACGGCATGCCGCCGGTGTAGAGCAGCAGGCTGCGGTCCGCGCCGGGCGCGCGGGCGGCGTCGTGGAAACTGGCCAGGTTCTCCACGCTGAGCAGGCAGGTCGCCGACGTGCGCACGCTCCGCACGGCATCGACGGGTACGCCAAGGAAGGGGGTGGCGAGGGGCAGTTCCACCCCGTCGTCGAGCAGCAGTGTGCCGGTGCCGGCGACGAGCAGCGGCTGCGGTTCGCGACGCAGGCCCAGTGCGGCCCAGACGTGTTCCTTCGCCATCACACCGTCCGCCACCAGCGTGCCGCTGTTCAACAGGTCCAGCCAGGGCGTGAGCTGCTCCAGCCGCTTGCTGGCCTGCGCGCGGCCGGCGAACAGGCGTGCGCTCTCGCGGCGCAGGATGCGCTCGTGGGCGTCGTCGTCGAGACGGGCCTGCACCGCGCGTGCGGCATCGGCCAGGTCCTGCGCCGCCTCCGGACCGTGGCCGCGCACCTTGCGGTCACTGCGCCAAGCGTCCAGCACCTGGCCGAGGACAGGAAAGTGCGGCAGCCACGGCGAAAGCAGGTCGGCCGCTTCTCCGACACGGGCATCGAGCAGCTGCATACCCAGGTGAGCCGCGAGAGCGTCCAGGTCGATCACGGTCAACCGAAGCAGGCGCTCGCCGTCGCCGCGATGCCGGTCGCGCTGCACGGCGATCGCGCCCGCGCGTTCGGCCAGGGTCGCCTGCGCATGGAAGGTCTCGCGTTCGGCCAGCGTGCGCAGCGACAGGTAATCGCGCGCGCTGGCCTCGGTCATCGGCAGCGAGACGGGAGCGGCATCGCCGCGCAGCCGGGCGCGCTCGCCCTTGCGCAGCAGCCGCTCCAGCACGCGCCGGGCATCGCTCACACGGGCGCCTGCTGCCGTTCGATGCGTGCCGTCTCCTCGGCCAGCAGTTCCGGATGCAGGTCGAACTGGTCCGACAGCAGCAGCGCCCGCGCCGCCGCCTGCACCTCGATGCGTTCGGCCTGCAGCAGGTCGCCGTCGCGGAACAGTTCGATGTAGCTGTCCAGCACGCCGCTGAGCGTACCCTGTGCGGTATCCGGCGCGGCCAGCACCAGCTGCAGGCCGAGCGAGCGCAGGTAGTTGGTGGTGGCGCGCGCGTTCTGCGCATCGATCTTGTCGCCGAACTCGTCCAGCAGGATCAGGCCCATGCCGCCCGGGTGCGCCTCGCTCTTGCCGTACGCCGCCGCGAGCGCCGCGCCGGCGATCACGTACAGCGGGGCGCGGTGTTCGCCGCCGGAGCCGGAGCGCATGCGTTCGCTGAGCGTGCCGATCACCGTGTCGTCCTGCCGGATCTGCACCTCGAAGCGGAAGAAGCGGCGGTAGTCGTCCAGCGGCGAGGTGGCGGTGCGCGCGGCGGCGCCGTCCTCGATCAGTTCGCGGAACGCCGCCGGCACCTCGCCGGCGGTGCCGAAGAGGGTGTCCTCGCCGCCGACATCCACCGCGCGCCGGATGAAGCGCTCCAGGTCGCGGAACTCCGGTACCACCTCGTAATGGAACTGGTAGCGCTCGTTGTTGGAGAACGGCGGGCTGCTGCGCAGGGTACGGTTGAGCGTGGCGATCTGCTGGCGCAGGCGGATGAAGTTGTCGTTGAGCGCGGCGGCCACGCTGGCGCGGAAGGTCTCCACCGCGGTGTCGTAGGCCTGTCGCGCTTCGCCTTCGTAACGTACCAGGTCGGTATCGCGCAGCTGGGTCAGTTCGCGCTGCAGCAGCGCCAGCGCAGGGCGCCAGGCGCTGGGATCGATCTCCACGCCCAGCCCATGGTCGCGCGCGTACTGCGCAAGCGTGCTCCACGCTTCGGGCAGCAGCTTGGCGAGCTGGCGGTCGCTCTCGTCGGCGCGTCGCTCGCAGGTCCTGCCGCGCTCCTCCAGCGAGTCGACCCTGGTGTCGAGTTCGTCGCGGTGCCGCTCGATCAGGTTGGGATCGACATCGGGATCCCTGAAGGCCTCCACGGCGCGGCGGGCGACCAGTTCCTCCTGCTGGCGCAGGCCCTCGAGCAGGCGACGGCGGCGATCGAGTTCGGTGACCGCGACCGCTTCCTGTCCGACCAGGGCGTCGGTGCGTGTTTCGCACTCGCCGAGTTGGGCGGCCAGGTCGCGCACGGCCTCGGACAGGCGGAGCAGGTCCGGGTCCAGTGCGGCGAGCCGGCTTTCCTGCGCGGTGCGGTAGCGGCCTGCGAGCTGGCGGTGCTCGAGCGCGCGTTCGTGCAGCGCCTGCGCCACCGCGTCGGCATCGGCCAGCCGCGCGAGTCCGCGCTGGCTGTCGTCGGCGCGGCGCAGGTGCGGCTCGATCTCGCGCACCTCGCGCTCGGCCTTTTCGATCTCCTCGTGGAGCACGCGCAGGCGGGCGCGGTTGTCCGACGCACCGATGCGCAGGTCGCCCGCTGCGGGCAGGCGCAGGCGCTCGATGCTGCCACCGCGCGCGAGCAGGCCGTCGTGGGTCAGGCCCTGGCGACTGCGCACCAGCTCGGCTTCGGTGTCCACGCAGCGCAGCTCGCCGAGTTGCCGGCGCAGGAACGCAAGGGCGTCGGCGTTGACGCCTTCCAGCAGGGCGGCGACGCTGCCGGCCGCTGCGTCCTTGCCGCGCGCATCGCGTGCCTGGCTGGACAGCGCCAGCTTTACGCCGTAGACCGAGCGCCCGCCGGACAGGCTGCGATACAGCTTGACCGCGCGCTCCTCGTCCTCGCCTGGGATCAGCAGCGCTTCGACGTTGCTGCGCAGGTAGGCTTCGATGGCCGGCTGCCACGCGACGTCGGTCACGCGCACCAGGTCGCAGACGGGGCGCGCATCGATGCCGGCCTCGCGCAGGTAGCTCATCAGCCGCACGGTGTCGGCGTGCAGCTCCGCCTGGCCGGCGGCAAGCCGTTTCTGGTTCTGGCGCGCGGTCTCGAGTGCGTCGCGGGCCTTGTCGTGCGCGGCGTGCACCTGACGTGCGTGCTGATCGACCTGTTCGCGCAACGGCGTGGCCGCGCGCAGGGCGTGGCGCGCGCGCGCGAACAGGTCTTCCGGCGTCCACGGCAGGGCGTCCCCGTCCGCCAGCGCCGACAGAGCCGCGTGCCATTGGTCCCACTCGGCACGCGCGGCCTGCACGGCGCCGGCGTCGACGCCGGGCAGCGCGAGCGCCTCGAGCTGGCGGAACTGGTCGCGTACGAAGCCGATCTCGCGCAGCAGTTCCCGGTTCACTTGCGCCAGGCGGTCGCGGTCGCGGCTGGCCAGTTCGTCCAGCTGCGCCTGCTCGCCGTAGCCGGCGCTGCCCTGCAGCCGCGCCTGGGCGCGTGCCTGCTCGTCGCGCAGGGTGTCGCGTTCGGCACGCGCATCGACGAGACGGCGTCGCGTATCGGCCAGGACGTCTTCCGCGGTGGTCACTGCGCCTTCGGCCTGGTCCAGCTGCTCGCCGTACAGGTCGCGCGCGTATTCCGCCGCCAGCGCGCGGTAGGACGCGGCGCGCACGGCCTGCGCGGCGATGCGGTCGTACTGCCGCTCGACGCCTTCGGCGGCGTCGATGCGCTGGCGCACCTGCTCGATGCGGTCGCGGATCTGGCGGAAGCTTTCCAGCAGTGCGCGGAAGCGGGCGATGTCGGTGGGCCGGTCCTCGGCGACCAGCGTGCGCACGAACAGGTCCACGTCCTCCACGCGCTGCAGGTTGAGCGCGTTGAGGAAGGCCTTGCGGTAGGCGTTGATGTCGGGATTGGCACTGGGTGACGCGCGCAGGCGCAGCAGCAGGTCCTTGACGAAGCGCTCGGCCACCGTGTGCAGCGCGGGTGCGCCGCCGGCCGCCTTGCAGCGGCGCAGCGCCATCTCGCGGAACGTGGGCCAGGCCAGCGGCAGTTCCTTGCCCTTGACCTGCTCCACGTGGTCCGCCAGCTCCAGCGCCACGCCCGGCAGCAGGTACAGCCCGTGCAGGCGGTGGTCGGGTTCGTCCACCGATGCGCCCAGTGCGATGCCGGCGGTCAGCGCTTCGCCGGTGTCGGTGTCGCGGAACACGAGCGAGATGTAGGTGGTGGCGGTGCGCCGCTTGCGTCCGTCGTCGCCGCTGCGGAACACGCCCAGGCAGTAGTCGCGGATGGTGCGCGCGCGGTGGCTGCCGCCGGCCTGCGCATTGAAGCGGATGCGGCTGCGGTCGCCGCCCAGCAGCACGATCTGCAGCGCATCCAGCAGGGCGCTCTTGCCGGCGCCGTTGGGCGCGATGATGGCGGTGGTCGCATCCAGGTCCAGGGTCTGCGCCTCGAACAGGAAGAACTGCACCAGGTGCACGCGCTCAAGCTGCTGCATCGGTGTCCTCCATCGCCTCGTCGCCGCCGGTGCTGTCGGTGTCGTCGTCGCGGTTGTGCTGGTCCAGCCGCTGCAGCCACTGCTCGCCGACGATCTCGACGATGGCCGGCCGCACCTGCAGGTGGAACGGCTGCGGATCGTCGGGTTCCGATTCCACCAGGCGGCACATGCCCCAGCGCTTCAGCGTGCGCGCCAGCTCGCGCAGTGCGCCGACGTCCGGCATCGGTCGCCCGGCGAGCGCCTGGTAGGCCTCCTGCAGTTCCGGGAGTTCCACGGTGACGACGCCTTCGTCTTCCACCATGCCCTGGCGCATCGCTTCGTCGTAGCGCTGTCGCAGCACGAGCAGCAACAGGGTTTCGGCCAGCGTCACCGGCACGCCCTCGGCATGCGCGGGCAGCGCCACCACGTAGCGGTAGTGCGCATTCCGCTCCAGGCGGATCCCCAGTGGTGCCAGTGCCGCGACGAAGTCGTCGTAGTGGTCTTCCACCAGGTGGTAGGCCAGGCGCGTGCTGCGGTCGCTGGCGTACAGCACCTGTTCCACTACCAGCCGGTAGGCGGCACGTTCGAAGTCCTGCACGGCGTAGACGCCGTTGGACAGTTGGCTGAGGGTGTTCCAGCTGCGTTTCATGCGGTTTTCCGTGAGGGCTGGCCGACGCGATGCACGACGAAGCGTGGCGCGCGCAGGTAGCCGTTGTCGTCGCGTCCGCCTGCGTCGACCAGCTCGACGCGGTAACCGCGCAGCAGCCGGCCCAGCGGATCCTCGCGCCGCAGGCCGCCGATGCGATGGCTGCGCAGGGCGAGTGTGAGCAGGGTCTGGTAGGCGCGCAGGTCCTCGATGCTGGCGATGGAGAATGCGTCCGAACCGACGGCGTCCTTCGTCTCCAGGTGCGGGCCGACGTAGCGCGCCATGTCGTCGGCATTGACCAGCCGGGCGCGCTTCATCCGCCGCAGCAGGCTGAGCCTGGCCAGCTGCTCGGGCGTGGGCGGCTGCGTAGCGTTGGCGCTGCGCGGGATCGGTTGCGGCTTCTGGCGTGGCGGACGCAGGCGGCTCGCCTCCATCAGCGCGCCCGGCGCCACCGGCAGCCGCAGTGCGTCTTCCGGCGCGTGCTGGACGCCGCGGCAGGCACGACGCAACAGGATGTCCAGCTTGTCCGGCGCGCGCAGGCGGTAGTCGAGGAAGGCCAGCGCACGCCGGTTGGCCTGGCGGATGTCGTCGTCCAGCCGGCCCAGGTATTCGTCGATGCGCTCCAGTTCGCGCAGCCGGCGCAGGCTGCGCGCGAAGCGCTGGTCGCCGCGCGTCTCGTCGCCGCCGCCGACATGCTCCCGGTACCACGCCCGCAGCGCGGTGCGCCGGTCGCCGGTTTCGAGCTGCTGCGCCATCGACAGGATCGCGCTGCGCCGCGCCAGGGGGTGGTCGCCCGTGTGCAGCTCGGCATAGTCGCCGATGAAGAACGCGCTGACGTAGCGCTCGAACCATTGCCGTGCGAACTGCGCGGTGGACTCGGCCTTGCTCAGCTCCGGCATCAGGTCGCGCACCTGCAGGCTCATCGACGATAGCGACACCAGCAGCCGTCGTGCCTGGTCGGCGGCTTCGTCCAGCGCGTCGCCGGCCGCCTTGCCGTCGGCCACCTGCTGGAGCTGGTGTTCGATCGACCGCATCTTCGCCGAGACGAACGTCGGGCCGTGTTCGGCGAACTCCACCAGCAGCGAGAGGAACTGATGCACGACCGGCGGCATGGTGACCATCTCGCGCGCACCGATGCGGTCCTGCCGCAGCCATCCGGTGCTGCGGAAGCGCTCGTAGAGGGTGTTGGTGCGCACGGACAGCGGCGTGTCGGGCGTCTGGCCGTCCTCGTCCTCCCACGGGTCGTCGGCCAGCAGGTAGCGCTCCAGCGCCGCGGTGATCTCGCGGCGCTGGAAGCCCATGCTCGGCGGCACCGGCGCGTCCGGCCCGAAGAACTCGTCGAACAACCGGCACAGCAGCAGCCAGTAGTGCTCGCGGTTGGGCGAGGCGAGGGGCCCGAACAGGCCGCCGGGCAGCAGCGGGAACAGCGCCGGGACCTGCGTCATGGCCTCGAGGTCCGCTGGGGCCGGCCGGCGTGGCGATGTGGCGGGCGCGGCGGCGCCGGGGAAAAGGGCATGGCGTGATCGGACGGACGGGCGGGTCGCGCCGGAGCGCGCTGCGGCCAATCACGATATCGCAAGTCGCGCGGACGCCGGTAGCCGTCCCCGTCGGCCGGCGTTCCTTGCTCGGCCAGAGGCCGGCGTGTGCTACCAGCCGGCGAGCACCAGTTTGCCGATGGTGCTCCCGGACTCCAGCCGGCGGTGGGCTTCACGCAGGTTGGCGGCATTGATCGGCGACAGCGTACCGGTCAGCGTGCCGCGCAGTTCGCCGGCATCGATCAGGTCGGCGACGCGGTCGAGCAGTACGCCCTGTTCGCCCATGTCGGCGGTGCGGAAGCGCGGGCGGGCGAACATCATTTCCCAGTGGATGCCGATGCTCTTGGCCTTGTAGGGATCGCCGATGCGCAGCTCGCCCTTGGGTTCGACGATCAGCCCGACATGGCCGAGCGGCGCCAGCAGCTCGCCCAGCTCGGTCCAGTACCGGTCGGTATCCGCCAGGTTCAGCGCGGCGTCGACGGTCTCGAAGCCCAGCGCCTTCAACTGCGGGCCGAGCGGCTCGCGGTGGTCGACCACGTGGTCGGCGCCCATCGCCCTGCACCAGTCGCTCGTTTCCCGGCGCGATGCGGTGGCGATGACGGTGAAGCCGGCGCGCCTGGCCAACTGGGTGGCGATCGAGCCCACGCCGCCGGCACCGGCGATCACCAGCAGCGACTTGCCCTTGCCGCCACCCTCGATGGCATACGGCATGCGGTCGAACAGCAGCTCCCAGGCGGTGATCGCGGTCAGTGGCAGTGCGGCGGCCTGCGCGAAGTCGAGCGACGCCGGCTTGCGCCCGACGATGCGTTCGTCGACCAGCTGGAACTGCGCATTGCTGCCGGGCCGGGTGATGTCGCCCGCGTAGTAGACGGCATCGCCGGGCTTGAAGCGCGTCACCGCCTCGCCGACGGCTTCGACCACGCCGGCGGCGTCGTAGCCCAGCACTTTCGGCTGGGCTTCGACCTGCGGCTTCGGTGAGCGGACCTTGGTGTCGACGGGATTCACCGAGACGGCTTCCACGCGCACGAGGATGTCGTGGCCGGTGGCGGTGGGTGTCTCCAGTTCGACATCGACCAGCGAATTCGGATCGTCGATGGGCAGGTAGCGGGTCAGGGCAACGGCTTTCATGGGGGATCCTCGTGGAGAGTCAGGAGGCGTGCCGCGATGATGCGACGCGCGGTGGAAAGACGCGATGCGACGAAGCGCGCATCAGGCGCAGTTCGCTTCGGCGGCCAGCGTGAAACGCTGGCGGCGCTCCAGCGCCAGCGCCCACAGCGCGACGGCGAAGGCCGACGCAGGCACCAGCGCGGCGACCCAGGGCAGGGCGGACAGACCCAGCCCCTGCGAGATCACCACGCCACCCAGCCACGCGCCCAGCGCGTTGCCCAGGTTGAAGGCGCCGATGTTCAGGCTGGACGCCAGGCTCTGCGCGCCGCTGGCCTTCTGCAGCACCCACAGCTGCAACGGCGAGACCGTCGCGAACGCGGCCGCGCCCAGCAGGCCGGTGAACGCGATCATCGCCAAGCGGCTGTGCAGCACGAAGGTCATCGCGCCCATCACCAGCGCCAGCAGCGCGAGGGTGCCGAGCAGCGCGGGCGCCAGGCGGCGGTCGGCGAAGCGCCCGCCCAGCAGGTTGCCGAGGATCATGCCCACGCCGAACACCAGCAGGATCGGCGACACCGCCGCATCGGCGAAACCGGTCACCTGCGTCAGCAGCGGCTGGATATAGGTGTACACAGTGAACATGCCGCCGAAGCCGAGCACGGTCATCAGCAGGCCCAGCAGCACCTGCGGGCGCGCGACCACGCGCAGTTCGTCGCGGAACGGCAGCGGTGCCGGCGCGCTGCGGTCGGCCGGCACCAGCGTCGCGATGATCACCGTCGCCAGCACGCCGATGGCGGTGACCGCCCAGAATGTCGCGCGCCAGCCGTACTGCAGGCCCAGCCAGGCACCCGCCGGCACGCCGAGCAGGGTGGCCACGGTCAGGCCGGTGAACATGACGGAGATGGCCGACGCCTTGCGGTCCTCGCCGACCATGCCGGTGGCGACCACCGCGCCCACGCCGAAGAAGGTGCCGTGCGCCAGCGAGGTGATCACCCGCGCGGCCATCAGCAGTTCGTAGTTCGGTGCCAGCGCACAGGCCAGGTTGCCCAGCGTGAACACGATCATCAGTGCCACCAGCACCGCCTTGCGCGGCATCCGGCTGGTGGCGGCGGTCAGCAGCGGCGCGCCGACGAAGACGCCCAGCGCGTAGCCGGAGATCAGCAGGCCGGCGGCGGCGATCGAGACCTGCAGGTCGGCGGCGACCTGCATCAGCAGGCCCATGATGACGAACTCGGTGGTGCCGATGCCGAAGGCGCCGGCGGTCAGGGCGTAGAGGCCCAGCGGCATGCGCGGGCTGGAGGTGGGGTCGGGAGACATCTGCGGGTGGCGGGTATCGGGGGAGGCGTGCAGCGTGCCGCTTCCCGCCTTGCCGAAAAACCGACAAGATGGCGAATCACTTTCAACGGAACATTGAAAATGGACCGCGTCGGCGACCTCACCCTGTTCCTGCGCGTGCTCGACCTGGGCTCGATCACCGCGGCCGCCCACAGCCTGGACCTGTCGGTGGCGGTGGCCAGCCAGCGCCTCAAGCGGCTGGAGAAGGAACTGGGTGTGCGCCTGCTGCACCGGACTACCCGCCGGCTGCATCCCACACCGGAGGGGCTGGCGCTGGCGCAACAGGGGCGCGTGCTGGTCGAAGAACTGGAATCGCTCGGCAGCGGACTGCGCGAGGCGGCCAGCGAGGTGGCCGGTACGCTGCGGGTGACGATGTCGGCCTCGTTCGGGCGCCAGTACGTGTCTCCCCTGCTGCCCGCCTTCCTCGCCCGCCATCCCAAGGTCCGGTTGAGCGTGCATCTGAGCGACAACGTGGTGGATCTGGTCAGCGAGGGTTTCGATCTGGCCATCCGGATCGGCGCCCTGGACGATTCGCGGATGGTGGCGCGCCTGATCGCCCCCAACCGCCGGGTGCTTTGCGCATCGCCGGATTACCTGGCCCGGCGTGGCGCGCCGCAGATGCCTGCCGACCTCGCCGACCACGACTGCCTGCTGCTGGTCGGCAGCGGGGGGCGCCAGGACGTCTGGCGGCTGGGCACGCCCGGCGGCGGCGAGGTGGCCGTGCGCGTGCACGGGCGTTTCGAGAGCAACTTCGGTGAAGTGCTGCGCGATGCCTCGCTGGCCGGGCAGGGCATCGTGGTGCATTCGCTGTGGCATGTCGCCGATGACCTGCGTGCGGGACGCCTGAAGGTCGTGTTGCCCGACTTCCCGCTCGCCACGACGTCGATCAGCGCGGTGATGCCGCAGCGCCGGCTGATGCCACCGCGGGTGCGCGCGTTCGTGGATTTCCTGTCGGAGGCATTCGGCGAGCACCCGCCGTGGGAGCGCGGACTGGCGACGTAGTCAGTCGGTGTCGAAGGCGAACGCGTCCAGCGCCAGTCCGCCCATTTCCACGTCGCGATGGAGCAGCGTGCCCTTCGCGCCTTCGCCAGCGGCACCCAGCGCCACGTACAGCGGGTACAGGTGTTCGGTGGTCGGATGGTTCTGCTGCGCATGGGGCAGCGCGGTCCAGTCGAGCGCGCGATCCACGTCGCCGGCCACCAATGCCTCACGCAGCGGATCGGTGAACGCCGACACCCACGGGAATGCCGGCCCGCTCGCCTGCTGCCAGTCCAGCGCACGAAGGTTGTGCGAAAAGCCGCCGGACCCGACCACCAGCACGCCATCTGCGCGCAGCGGCGCCAGTGCGCGCCCCAGTCGGTAATGCCATCCGGCGCTCTGTGCCGGGTTTACCGACAACGCCACCACCGGAATGTCGGCAGCAGGATACATCCGTCGCAACGGCACCCAGACGCCGTGGTCGAGGCCATGGTGGTCATCCACGCGCGCCTCGAACCCGTCCGCTGCAAGCCGTCCCGCGACGTCGTGCGCAAGCGCCGGTGCACCCTGGCTGGGATAACGGATCTGGTAAAGCACGTCGGGAAAGCCGCCGAAATCGTGGATCGTGTCGGGTAGGGGCGTCGCGGTCAGCGTCGGCCGGGCGTGGACGAAGTGCGCCGACGCCACGACGATGGCGCGAGGCCTGGGAAGCAAGGTACCCAACCGGTCGAGGAAGCGAGCCGTGGGTGAATCCTCGACCGCCAGCATGGGAGAGCCATGGGAGAGGAACAGGCTGGGAAGCGGGCGGCAGAGGGCGGATGTCGTCATGGCGCGAGAATCGGCCCTTGCCACCGGGTTACCAAGCACCGCATCTGCACCAATGTGTTTTGTCCTTGACGCGTGCGCGATACCTACCGACTATCGGTCGCGCATCTGTGACGCGACATGTGAAGATCTGCTTGAATTCCCTTAAAGAGTGTTAACCTTGCCCAACTTGTTACGGGACCGTTAACACAGTCTTCACATACCCCCGCATAATCTGTTCAGCAAGGCGACGGAAGCCTGTCGCCTCGGATAACAACTAGAAACGCCGCAAGTGAAGTGCTTCGGTTTCTCTACTACTGAACTTCTACAAGGAAAGGAGCTGCAAATGAACAAGAAGATTCTCTGCGCCGCGCTGCTGGGCGGCCTGAGCTTCGCGAACCACGCGATGGCCCAGGAGTTTGATGACCGCTGGTACCTGACCGGTTCCGCCGGCTTCAACCTGCAGGACGACGACCGCACCACCCGCAACGCCCCTTTCCTGGGCCTGGGCCTGGGCAAGTTCATCAGCCCGAACTGGTCGCTGGACGGTGAGCTGAACTACCAGAACCCGAAGTTCGAAGACAACCAGGACCTGCTGTGGAGCCAGTACGGCATCTCGCTGGACCTGCGTCGCCACTTCATCCAGGAAGGCCGCGGCTGGAACCCGTACATCGTGGCGGGCCTGGGCATGCAGCGCTCGGAAGAAGAGTACGTGATCAACAGCGTCGACTCGCCGGCGCAGCGTCGTGACAACAACCTCGCCGCCAAGCTGGGCGTCGGCCTGCAGACCACGCTCGACAACCGCGTCGGCGTCCGCGCCGAAGTGGCCTACCGCGCCGACTTCGACGACCAGAGCGTCGCTGCGCCGCAGGAAGACTGGTTCGGCGACGTGCTGGCCTCGGTCGGCGTCGTGATCCCGCTGGGCCCGAAGGCCGAAGCCGCTGCTCCGCCGGCCCCGCCGGCTGCGCCGAGCTGCGCGGACCTGGACGACGACGGTGACGGCGTCAACAACTGCGACGACAAGTGCCCCGGTTCGCAGGCTGGCCAGACCATCGGTCCGGACGGCTGCCCGGTGCAGGTCTCGATCGATCTGAAGGGCGTGAACTTCGACTTCGACAAGTCGACCCTGCGTCCGGACGCGATCGCGATCCTGAGCGAAGCCGCCGAAATCCTGAAGCGCTATCCCGACCTGCGCGTCGAAGTGGCCGGCCACACCGACCTGTGCGGTGCCGACGCCTACAACCAGTCGCTGTCGCAGCGTCGTGCGCAGACCGTGTACGACTACCTGACCAACAACGGCGTCAGCGCCTCGCGTCTGGTGGGCCCGATCGGTTACGGCGAGAGCCGTCCGCTGGAGCCGACCGCGCAGACCCTGCCGGGCTGCAAGAGCGAGCGCAACCGTCGTACGGAACTGAACGTCCAGAACTGATCGGACGCGCTTCCCGCAACACCCGAAGCCCGGCCTCGTGCCGGGCTTCGTTTTTCCGGTCGTCGTGCGCGGGATTTGCGTGACCGTGTTTCCGTCTTTCCGCATTGATGCGTCGCATGGCGTCCTATTTCTTGCCATGCCGTGAGACGCTGCCTACACTCCGGGCACGTTCCGCAGGAAACCTTCAGGAGTTGTGCCGATGCGCCGTCAGATCCTCGCCAGTGTGCTGTGCATCGCCGCGATTCCGGCCGTCCAGGCCGCGCCCGACTGCAGCGGCAGCCTGGTGCCGGCTCCCCTGAAGACGCCGGCCACGGTGATCGCACCGGTCGCGCCCGAGTTCACCGCCGCCGCCACGCAGCTGGGCGCGCCGTCCGGCGTGCTGGCATCGCACGCCTTCGACGAGTCGCAGTCGGTCGACCGCGTGCTGATGCGCCTGCGCATCGAGGGGTGCCGCAACGTCGCCAAGGCGCTGCCGGCCGCGCCGGCCGCCGCGACGGCCACCGCCAGTCCGGCGGCCTACCAGCCCAAGACGGCGCACGACAACACCCCGTGGCGGTTCGACATGAGCCAGAACGGCAAGCGCATGACCGCCGATGAGTTCGACGCGTGGATGAAGTCCCGCGGCGTACGCGTGGTCAAGGCACCCGGCGCGCCGGCGGCGGCGCCCGCACCGGCTCCCGCCGAGCCCGCGAAGAAGTGATCCACGAACGGCCGGTCATCCGGCCGTTTTCCTGTCCACTCCCGTGACCTCGCGCAGACCTTCTTCCCGCAGCGCCTCGCGTGGCGTGCGCTCGCGCGCAGCGAGCGCGCAGGTAACGCGTCATGGGCTGGCCCGCGTGCTGTCCAAGCAGGGCGTGTGCTCGCGCAGCGAGGCGGCGCGCTGGATCGTCGAAGGCCGTGTGTCCGTCGATGGCCGCATCGTGCGCGATCCGGAGTTTCCGGTGGTCGCCGGCCGCGCCGTGATCCGGGTCGACGGCCAGGCCAGCGCCGCGCCGGAGCGCTGCTACCTGATGCTCAACAAGCCGCGCGGGCTGGTCACCACCGTGCGCGACGAACAGGGGCGCGACACGGTCTACCGTTGCCTGGACGGTACGGCGCTGCCCTGGCTCGCACCGGTGGGCAGGCTCGACAAGGCCAGCGAGGGCCTGCTGCTGTTCACCAACGACCCCGAGTGGGCCGCACGCATCACCGATCCGGCAACGGGTCCGGACAAGACGTACCACGTGCAGATCGACCGGCTTCCCGACGATGGCCTGCTGCAGCTATTGAAGACCGGCGTGTGCGTCGATGGCGAACACCTGTCCGCCCGCGATGTCCGCGTGCTGCGGAGCGGGGAGCGCAACGCGTGGCTGGAGATCGTGCTGGAGGAGGGACGCAACCGGCAGATCCGCCGCCTGCTCGCTGCGTTCGATGTCGGCGTGTTGCGGCTGGTGCGCGTGGCCGTGGGGACGCTGGCACTGGGGGAGCTGGGCAAGGGCGCGTGGCGCATGCTCGAGGCGCATGAGCGCGAGGCGCTGGCGCCGACCACCGGACGTTGAATGCGCGACAGCGGTCCGGGTTCGCGGCCGGGCGTCTGCCTACACTCGCTCACGCCGACCTTGGGGAAACCGCCATGTACCGTCCGATTCCGCGCCTGCCGCTGTGCTGCGCCGTGCTGCTCGCTTTCGCCCTGTCGACCGGTTGCGCGTCGACATCGCCGTCTTCTGCCGCGACCACGAAGGCAGCGCCCGACGAGATCGTCACCGTCAAGGTCGGTCCGCACGGTCACCGCTTCGACATGCAGCAGAACGGCCGCAGCATGACGGCCGAGGAATTCGATGCCTGGATGAAGGCCCGCGGCATCCGCGTGGCCAAGGGCGCGCCGGCGAAACCGAAGACGACCGCCGGCACCGCCAGAAGCGCCCGCTGACACGCGGGCGCATCGGCAGACCGATCAGCCCTTCACCACGCCCAGCTCGCGACCGATGCGGACGAACGCGTCGATCGCGCGGTCCAGGTGTTCGCGCGTGTGCGCCGCGCTGATCTGCGTGCGGATGCGCGCCTGCGCCTTCGGTACCACCGGGAAGAAGAAGCCGATCGCATAGATGCCTTCCTCGAGCAGTCGTTCGGCGAAGCGCTGCGCCAGCGGCGCGTCGTACAGCATCACCGGGCTGATCGGGTGCACGCCCGGCTTGATGTCGAAACCGGCGGCGGTCATCTTCTCGCGGAAGTAGCGGGTGTTCTCCTGCAACTGCGCGCGCAGGTGGCCGGCGGCGGACAGCATCTCGAAAGCCTTGATGCCGGCCGCCACCACGTGCGGCGGCAGCGAGTTCGAGAACAGGTAGGGGCGCGAGCGCTGGCGCAGCAGCTCGATCACTTCCTTCCGCGCCGTGGTGAACCCGCCCAGCGCACCGCCCATCGCCTTGCCCAGCGTGCCGGTGATGATGTCGATGCGGTCCAGCACGCCCTTCACTTCGGCCGAGCCGCGCCCGGTGGCGCCGAGGAAGCCGGTGGCGTGGCATTCGTCGATGTGCACCAGTGCGTTGTACTTCTTGGCGAGCGCGGTGATCTCGTCCAGCGGCGCGATGAAGCCGTCCATCGAGAACACGCCGTCGGTGGTGATGAGCTTGGTCTTGCAGCCGGCCGCATCGGCGGCCTGCAGCTGTGCTTCCAGGTCGGCCATGTCGCAGTTGGCGTAGCGGAAGCGCTTGGCCTTGCACAGGCGCACGCCATCGATGATCGACGCGTGGTTCAGCGCGTCGGAGATGATCGCGTCGTCCTCGCCCAGCAGCGGCTCGAACAGGCCGCCGTTGGCGTCGAAGCAGGCGGCGTAGAGGATGGTGTCTTCGGTGCCGAAGAAGTCGGCGATGGTCCGTTCCAGCTGCTTGTGCAGGTCCTGCGTGCCGCAGATGAACCGTACCGACGCCATCCCGAAGCCGTGGGTGTCGAGCGCCTCCTTGGCGGCCTGGATGATGTGGGGATGATCGGCAAGGCCCAGGTAGTTGTTGGCGCAGAAGTTCAATACCGTCCGCCCGTCGGCCAGGGTGATCTCCGCCGACTGCGGGCTGGTGATGATCCGCTCGGCCTTGAACAGGCCCTGGGCGCGGATCTCGTCGAGGGTGGTGGCGTAGTGGGCGGTCAGCGCGTCGGACATGGCGGGGACAGGGGCGGGAAAGCCGTCATTCTACCCGGCGCCCGCGATGCACCCGGCACGTCATGCGCGTACGGCATAAGCGAACCCCGTTTCGTCATTTCCCTGCCTGGATGTGCGCACGCAGCATCGCGTCTCCGGCCCCGGACGGGCCTTCACACGGGGAAAAGCAGCCATGCGGACACACTCGGGCCAACGCAAGCGGAAAGGCAGCGGCGTCGCCATCCTGGGCGCACTGGCCTGTTCGCTGGCGCTCCCCGTCTCCGCACAGAGCCAGCCCACCGTGCAAGAGCTACTGCAACGCCTGGAAGCCCTGGAACGCCGCGTCGGCGAGGCGCCGACGGCGGTTGCGGCGGAGGGCGAGGCGGCCCCGGCGACGTTGGGGGACCTGGACCAGCGCCTGCGCATCCTCGAGCGCCGTCTCGAACTGCAGCAGGAGGACGCCGCGGCCAAGGCCAAGGACGCGCCGGTGATCGCCGTGAACGACAAGGGCGCCTCGCTGAAGTCGGCCAATGGCGACTTCGAGTTCAGGCTGCGCGGCCTGGTGCAGGGCGACGCGCGCTTCTTCCTCGACGACGATGCCGTGCCGCAGAACGACACGTTCCTTTTCCGGCGCATCCGCCCGACCATCGAAGGGTCGCTCGGCAAGCTGGTGTCGTTCCGCCTGACGCCGGAGTTCGCCGGCGACAGCGCCACCATCGTCGACGCCTACGTCGACGTGAAGCTGGATCCGGCCTTCACCTTGCGCGCCGGCAAGGTCAAGGGTCCGATCGGCCTGGAACGCTTGCAGTCTGGCAGTGCGATCGGCCTGATCGAGCGCAGCTTTCCGACCGAACTGGCCCCCAACCGCGACCTGGGCGTGCAGGCGCAGGGTGAGCTCGCCGAGGGGCGCGTGAGCTATGTGGCGGGCGTGTACAACGGTGCGCCCGACGGCCGCGATGCCGCGACCACCAACCCGGACGACGAGTTCGAGTACGCGGGTCGCATCTTCTTCGAGCCGTTCAAGAACACCAGCAGCACGTGGTCGGGGCTCGGCTTCGGCATCGCCGGCAGCATCGGCGACAAGCAGGGCACGGGCAACAATTTCCTGCCGCGTTATCGCACCCAAGGGCAGGCGCAGTTCTTCAACTACCGCACGGCGGTGGCGGCAGATGGCGAACACAGCCGCATCTCGCCGCAGGGCTATCTGTATCGCGGCCGGTTCGGCCTGCTGGCCGAATACATCGCGTCGAAGCAGGAACTGCTGATCACCAGCGGCGCAGCGGCAGGCACGCGGGCGGATCTCGAGAACACCGCCTGGCAGGCGACGGCGAGCTGGGTGCTGACCGGTGAAGATGCCAGCTACCGCGGCGTGGTGAAGCCGTCGAAGCCGTTCAGTCCCGGCAGTGGCTGGGGCGCATGGGAACTGGTGGGCCGTTACGGCGAGCTGGAGATCGACGACGATGCCTTCCCGCTATTCGCCGATCCGCTGGTCGCCGCGCGGCGCGCCAAGGCCTGGACGTTGGGCGTCAACTGGTACCTCACCAGCAACCTGAAGCTGGTCGTCAACTACCTCGACACGCAGTTCGAGGGCGGTGCCACCGCCGGCGCGGACCGCGAAGACGAAAAGGCCGTGTTTTCGCGACTGCAGGTCGCCTTCTGATTCCCGGAGACCATCCATGAAGACTTCAATCCGCCATCATGTCCGCACTGCGCTCCTGGCCTTCGGCCTGACCCTGGCTGCCGCCGCGGGCGCCAAGGACATCAAACTGCTCAACGTGTCGTATGACCCGACGCGCGAGTTCTACCGCGAGTTCAATGCCGCGTTCGCCGCCGACTGGCAGAAGACCAGGGGGCAGAAGGTCAGCATCGAGACCTCGCACGGTGGTTCAGGCAAGCAGGCGCGCTCGGTCATCGATGGCCTGGAAGCCGATGTGGTGACGCTGGCGCTGGCCTATGACGTCGACTCCATCGCCCAGCGCGCCAAGCTGTTCCCGGCCAACTGGCAGTCGCGCCTGCCGGAGAACAGCGCGCCGTATACCTCGACCATCGTCTTCCTGGTGCGCAAGGGCAATCCGAAGAAGATCCGCGACTGGCACGACCTGGTGAAGCCGGGCATCTCGGTGATCACGCCGAATCCGAAGACCTCCGGCGGCGCGCGCTGGAACTACCTGGCGGCGTGGGCGTACGGGCTGAAGATCTTCAAGGGCGACGAGGCGAAGACGCGCAACTTCGTGCGCGGGCTGTTCCGCAACGTGCCGGTGCTCGATACGGGCGCGCGCGGCTCGACCACCACCTTCGTGCAGCGCGGGATCGGCGACGTGCTGCTGGCGTGGGAGAACGAGGCGTTCCTGTCGATCGAGGAACTGGGCCCCGACAAGTTCGACATCGTGGTGCCGTCGCTGTCGATCCTGGCCGAGCCGCCGGTGGCGCTGGTGGACCGCAACGTGGACAAGCACGGCACGCGCGAGGCGGCACAGGCCTACCTCAAGTACCTGTATTCGCCGACGGGCCAACGCCTTGCCGCCAAGCACTACTACCGCCCGCGCTATCCGCAGCACGCGGCGGCGGAAGACATCGCGCGCTTTCCCAAGCTGGAGCTGGTGACCATCAACGGCGTCTTCGGCTCCTGGGCAAAGGCGCAGGCGACGCACTTCGCCGACGGTGGCGTGTTCGACCAGATCCAGGCGAAGTAACGTGGCGGCAGTGCATCCCTGGCCGGGAAAGACGCGTCCGCGGCGCGTCATTCCCGGTTTCGGCCTCAGCCTGGGCTATACGCTGGCCTGGCTGGGGCTGATCGTGCTGATCCCGCTGGTAGGCGTGTTCGCCAAGGCCAGCGGATTGAGGCCAGCCGGCATCTGGGCCATCTGGAGCGAGCCGCGCGTGCTGGCGGCGCTGCGCATCAGTTTCGGTACCGCGTTGGCTGCCGCTGCGTTCAATGCGGTGATGGGCACGCTGGTGGCGTGGGTGTTCGTGCGTTACCGCTTCTGGGGCAAACGCGTGTTCGACGCGATGATCGACCTGCCGTTCGCGTTGCCGACCGCCGTGGCCGGCATCGCGCTGACGGCGCTGTACGGGCCGACCGGCTGGATCGGGCAATGGCTGGAGGCGGCCGGCATCAAGGTCGCGTATACGCCGCTCGGCATCACCGTGGCACTGGTGTTCATCGGCCTGCCGTTCGTGGTGCGCGTGGTGCAGCCGGTACTGGCGGAAATCGAGACCGAACTGGAGGAAGCGGCGGCCACGCTCGGTGCCAGCCGCTGGCAGGCCGTGCGTCATGTGGTGCTGCCGACGCTGTGGCCGGCCGTGCTGGCGGGCTTCGCGCTGGCGTTCGCGCGCGGCGTGGGCGAGTACGGATCGGTGATCTTCATCGCCGGCAATCTGCCGGGCGTGTCCGAGATCGCACCGCTGCTGATCACGATCAAGCTGGAGGAATTCGATTACGAAGGCGCCACGGCGATCGCAGCGGCCATGCTGCTGCTGTCGTTCGCCCTGCTGCTGCTGATCAACAGCCTGCAGGCGCGCCTGCAGCGCACCGGCAAGCGGGCAGGGGGCTAACATGGGCGACGCCATCTCCGCCGTCATCGCCATGCCCCCGGAGTCGTCTGCCGTGGAAGCGCCCGCACGTTCCGTCCGCCGCCATGCCGCCACCACCGAGCCCGCCTGGGTGCAGGTGCTGCTGGTGCTGGGTGCGCTGGGCTTCCTGCTCTCGTTCCTGTTGCTGCCGCTGGCGCTGGTATTCGTCGAAGCCCTGCGGGGCGGCTGGACGGCGTTCGTGGCCGCCGTCAGCGAAACGGACGCGCTGGCGGCGGTGCAGCTGACCTTGCTGGTGACGGCCATCGTGGTGCCGCTCAACCTCGTCTTCGGCGTGGCGGCGGCGTGGGCGGTCAGCAAGCACACGTTCCGCGGCAAGCGCTGGCTGGTCACGCTGATCGATCTGCCGTTCGCGGTGTCGCCGGTGGTGGCGGGCCTGATCTACGTGTTGATCTTCGGCGCGCAGGGTTGGGCGTATTCGCTGATCGACGAGGGCTGGCATTTCACGCTGCCGCTGCTGGGCGATCTGCACGTGCAGTTGCCGAAGATCATCTTCGCGCTGCCCGGCATCGTGCTGGCGACGATCTTCGTGACGTTCCCGTTCATCGCGCGCGAGCTGATGCCGCTGATGGAGCAGCAGGGCACCGACGAGGAACTGGCCGCGCTCAGTCTGGGGGCCAACGGCTGGCAGACGTTCTGGCGGGTGACGCTGCCGAACATCCGCTGGGCGCTGCTGTACGGCGTGCTGTTGTGCAGTGCGCGCGCGCTGGGCGAGTTCGGCGCGGTGTCGGTGGTGTCGGGCCATATCCGCGGCCGTACCAATACGTTGCCCCTCCACGTGGAGATTCTCTACAACGAATACGCCTACAGCGCCGCGTTCGCCGCGGCCTCGCTGCTGGCGCTGACCGCGCTGGTCACGCTGGTGCTGAAAACCTGGCTGGAGTGGCGCCACGGCGAAGCGCTGGCCGCCAACCATCGGCATTGAGGCGACGATGTTTTTGACGCGCATACAGGCGAAAGAAGCGGGTAAGGCGAAAGAACGCCAGGAAGCGGTGCCGTAGATGAGCCATATCTTTTACATCCGCTCTTTTCGCTCTTATCTGTGTCAAAAAAAGCAGTAAGCAGGAGTGCAGGACATGACGATCAGGATTGAACATCTCGGCAAGCGGTTTGGCGACTTCGCGGCGCTGGATGACGTTTCGCTGGAGATCCGCCAGGGCGAGCTGCTGGCCTTGCTGGGACCGTCGGGGTCGGGCAAGACCACGCTGCTGCGCGTGATCGCCGGCCTGGAACATGCCGACCGCGGGCGCGTGCTGTTCGATGGCGAGGACGCGACCCGCCTCAGCGTGCAGGCGCGTCGTGCCGGTTTCGTGTTCCAGCACTACGCACTGTTCCGGCACCTGACGGTGGAGGAGAACATCGCCTTCGGCCTGCGCGTGCGCAAGGGGCGCGATCGCGTGCCCGATGCGACGATCCGTGCGCGCGTGGCCGAGCTGCTCTCGCTGGTGCAATTGGATGGCTTCGGTGCGCGCTATCCGTCGCAACTCTCCGGCGGCCAACGGCAGCGCGTCGCCCTGGCGCGTGCGCTGGCCATCGAACCACGCGTGCTGCTGCTGGACGAACCGTTCGGCGCGCTCGATGCGCAGGTACGACGCGACCTGCGGCGCTGGCTGCGCGAGTTGCACGACCGCACGGGCCTGACCACGATCTTCGTGACCCACGATCAGGAAGAAGCGCTGGAACTCGCCGACCGCGTCGCCATCCTCAACCGCGGTCGGATCGAACAACTGGGTAGCCCCGCCGATGCCTACGACGTGCCGGCATCGCCGTTCGTCTATTCGTTCGTGGGCGCAGTGAACCGGGTGCCCGGCCATTGGCAGGAAGGATCACTCCAGGTCGGAGGGCTGCCGCTGCAGCCGCATGGTCACGCGGGCGAGGGCGACGCCGAGGTGTACGTGCGGCCCGAGGACCTGCATCTGGTGGAGCCGGAAGGTGCGCCCGCCTGGACGGCCACCATCGTCGGTGCGCAGCGCAGCGGCCCGCGCCTTCGCTTGCGCGCGCGTCTGGCGGACAGCGGCGTGGAGGTCGACGTGGATCTTCCCGCCCACAGCGAGGGCCCTGCGACCGCTGCCGGCCAACCGGTGCGCTTGGCACCAAAACGGTTCGGATGGTTTCCCCGCGACGGTGCGGCGGCACCAGCATGAGGCGACATAAGCTGCTGAATTGATTGAAAAAGAAACCAATTTCCGGTGGCTTCATCCAGCACTTGACGCCAGTGATTGGTGCGGCGCACTATCGGCTCGCAGTTAAAAAATAGTGAAGTCGTGATGACAGTCGTCTGGCGATCCACGACGCACCTGCCCACGCCCATCCTCACCGCCACAGGAGAAACCGGATGAAGCCCGTCAAGCTCTGCACCGCCCTTGCCACCGTCCTGCTGCTGTCCCTGCCGCTGGCGGCATTCGCGCAGGAGGCCGAAGAGGAAGAGGCGTCCTCGCCTTTCAGCGCCACCTTCGCGGCGACGACAGACTACGTCTTCCGTGGCGTGTCGCAGACCGACAACGGCCCGGCATTCCAGGCCGGCGCCAGCTACTCGGCACCGTTCGGCCTTTACGCCGGTGTGTGGGCGTCCAACGTGGATTTCGGCGCCGGCGGCCCGGATTTCGAAGTGGACTACTTCGTGGGCTGGAACAAGGATCTCAGCGACAGCTGGAACCTCGACCTGGCCGTGAACCGCTATACCTACGAAGGCGCGTCCGACGGCTACGGCGACATCGACTACAACGAGTACATCGCCAAGCTGGAGTGGAGTGGCCCGGTGACGGTCGGCGGCATCCTCGCGTATGCCGACGACTACAGCAACACAGGCGCCGAAGAGATCTACGCCGGCCTGTCGGCGAGCTACGACATCGGCGACTCCGGATTCTCGCTGGGCGCCTCGACCGGCTACACCTCGATCGACGCCGGCAGCGACGGCCGTGCCGACTTCTACGACGGCTCGGTCACCCTGTCGAAGGGGTTCGGCCCGGCCACCGCAACGCTGGGCTATTACGACACCTTCGGATCGGACGCCTCCGAACTGCGCCGCGGCTCGGACATCTACAAGCCGGGTCTGGTGTTCACCATCGCGGTCGAAGTTCCGTAAGCACGCATCCCGTTCCGGAAAAGAAAAAGGGCGCCGTAGGGCGCCCTTTTTTTCGTGGCATCGCGACGCCGACTCAGTTCCAGCTCAACACCACCTTGCCGGCCTTGCCCTGTTCCATCAGGTCGAAACCCTTCTGGAAATCGTCGATCGGCAACTGGTGCGTCAGCACCTTGCCGAGCGGGAAGCCGCTCAAGACGAGCTGCGTCATCTTGTACCAGGTCTCGTACATCTTGCGGCCGTAGATGCCCTGCACGGTGAGGCCCTTGAAGATGATCTTGTCCCAGTCGCAGCCGGCGCCCCTGGGCATGATGCCGAGCATCGCGATCTTGCCGCCGTGGTACATGCAGTCGAGCATGTCGTTGAAGGCGCGCGGGTTGCCGCTCATCTCCAGGCCCACGTCGAAGCCTTCCATGTGCAGGTCGGCCATCACGTCCTTCAGCGAGGTGTTGGCCACGTTGACCACGCGGGTGGCGCCCATGTCGGCGGCCAGCTTCAGGCGGAAATCGTTGACGTCGGTGACCACCACGTTGCGTGCGCCGATGTGCTTGCAGATGCCGGCGGCGATGATGCCGATGGGGCCGGCGCCGGTGATCAGCACGTCCTCGCCCACCACGTCGAACTCCAGCGCGCAGTGCGCGGCGTTGCCGTACGGGTCGAAGAACGCGGCCAGCTCGGACGGGATCTGGTCCGGGATCGGCCACAGGTTGCTGGCCGGCATCACCATGTACTCGGCGAAGGCGCCGTTGCGGTTCACGCCTATGCCGACGGTGTTCGGGCACAGGTGCTGGCGGCCGCCGCGGCAGTTGCGGCAGTGGCCGCAGACGATGTGGCCCTCGGCCGACACGCGCTGGCCGACCTCGTAGCCGGTCACGGCGGAACCCAGCTGGGCGATGCGACCGACGAACTCGTGGCCGATGGTCAGGCCGGGCGTGATGGTGCGCTGGCTCCACTCGTCCCACAGGTAGATGTGCAGGTCGGTGCCGCAGATGGCGGTCTTCTCCAGCTTGACCAGCACCTCGTTGGGACCGGGCTGCGGAACCGGCAGCTCCTCCATCCAGATGCCTTTGCCGGCCTCGCGCTTCACCAGCGCCTTCATCGTCTGAGCCATCGGACGTCGATCCAGGAGAAAGAGGGCGCGGATTATACGCTGCGGTCCCGTGGGCCCCTGTTGCGGCGGTCCTTGACAGCCAGGACCTCCGTTGCGTCCCGGCGGCCTAGGACATAAGTCATGGTCGGCCCGGATGACGGGTTCATTACAATCGGGACTTTCCTGCCAGTCCCGGGGTTTCCATGCGTCCGAACCTGCTCGCCGCCGCCATCGCGGTTCCCTTGTCCCTGCTCGCCGCCCAGCTCGCCCATGCCGGCGAAGGCATGTGGGTGCCGCAGCAGTTGCCCGAGATCGCGGGACCGCTGAAGAAGGCCGGCCTGAAGCTGTCGCCGCAGCAGCTGGCCGACCTCACCGGCGACCCGATGGGCGCGGTGGTCGCGCTGGGCGGTTGCACCGCCAGCTTCGTGTCGCCGAACGGCCTGGTGGTGACCAATCACCACTGCGCGTACGGCGCGATCCAGCTGAACTCGACCGCCGAGAACAATCTGATCAAGAACGGCTTCAACGCGCCGGCCACCACGGACGAAGTCAGCGCCGGCCCGAATGCACGCGTGTTCGTGCTGGACGAGATCACCGACGTGACCAAGGACGCGAAGGCGGCCATCGCCTCCGCAGGCGACGATGCACTGGCGCGCACCAAGGCGCTGGAGGCGTTCGAGAAGAAGCTGATCGCCGACTGCGAGTCCGACGCCGGCTTCCGCTGCCGCCTCTACAGCTTCTCCGGTGGCAACACCTACCGCCTGTTCAAGAACCTGGAGATCAAGGACGTGCGCCTGGCGTACGCGCCGCCGGGCAGCGTGGGCAAGTTCGGCGGCGACATCGACAACTGGATGTGGCCGCGCCACACCGGCGATTTCGCGTTCTACCGCGCCTACGTGGGCAAGGACGGCAAGCCGGCGGCGTACTCGAAGGACAACGTGCCGTACCGGCCGAAGCACTGGCTGACGTTCGCCGACAAGCCGCTGGGCGAGGGCGACTTCGTGATGGTGGCCGGCTATCCGGGTTCGACCAACCGCTACGCGCTGGCGGCCGAATTCGACAACACCGCCGCGTGGACCTACCCGACCATCGCGCGCCACTACAAGAACCAGATCGCGATGGTGCAGGACGCCGGCAAGAAGAACGCCGACATCCAGGTGAAGTACGCCGCGACCATGGCCAGCTGGAACAACACCAGCAAGAACTACGACGGCCAGCTGGAAGGCTTCAAGCGGATCGACGCCGCCGGCCAGAAGCAGCGCGAGGAAGCCGCCGTGCTGGCGTGGCTGAAGGGGCAGGGCGCCAAGGGCCAGCCCGCGCTGGACGCCCACGCCACGCTGCTGGCGCTGCTCGAACAGAACAAGGCGACGCGCGAGCGCGACCTGACCCTGGCGATGTTCAACAACACGGCGATGGTGGGTTCGGCGACGCAGCTGTACCGCCTGGCGATCGAACGCGAAAAGCCGAACGCGGAGCGCGAATCCGGCTACCAGGAACGCGACCTGCCGGCCATCGAGGGCGGCCTGAAGCAGCTCGAGCGCCGCTATGTCGCCGCGATGGATCGCCAGCTGCAGGAATACTGGTTGAGCGAGTACCTCAAACTGCCGGCCGACCAGCGCGTCGCGGCAGTGGACACCTGGCTGGGCGGCAACGATGCGGCGGCTGTGAAGCGAGCGCTCGACCGGCTGGCCGGCACGAAGCTCGGCAGCACGGAAGAGCGCCTGACGTGGTTCGCCGCCGACCGCAAGGCGTTCGAGGCCAGCAAGGATCCGGCGATCCAGTACGCCGTCGCGGTGATGCCCACGCTGCTGAAGCTCGAACAGGAGCGCAAGACGCGCGCCGGCGAGAACCTGGCGGCGCGTCCGGTCTACCTGCAGGCGCTGGCCGACTACAAGAAGAGCCAGGGCGAGTTCGTCTATCCGGACGCCAACCTGTCGTTGCGCATCACCTTCGGCAATGTCATGGGGTATGCGCCGAGGGATGGCGTGGAATACACCCCGTTCACCACGCTGGAAGGCGTGGTCGCCAAGGAGACCGGCGAGGATCCATTCGACTCGCCAAAGGCGCTGCTCGACGCGGTGGCGGCCAAGCGCTATGGCGGACTGGAAGACAAGCGGCTGGGTTCGGTGCCGGTCAACTACCTGTCGAACCTGGACATCACCGGCGGCAATTCCGGTTCGCCGGTGCTGGACGCACACGGCAAGCTGATCGGGCTGGCCTTCGACGGCAACTGGGAGTCGGTCAGTTCCAACTGGGTGTTCGATCCCAAGATGACCCGCATGATCGCCGTGGACGGCCGTTACATGCGCTGGATCATGCAGGAGGTCTACCCGGCGCCGCAGCTGCTGACGGAAATGGGCGTGGGCAAGTAACACCTGCAACCGAGCCGGCAGGCACGGGACGGGAGCGGTTATCATCCGCTCCCGTCTTCGTTTCCGGCCCCAGGAAACGGGACCGAATTCCCGAATGGATACACCGACGCATGCGCATCCTGCTTGCCCGCCATGGCGAAACGCCGTGGAACGCCGAAGGCCGCTACCAGGGCCAGATCGACATCCCGCTCTCGCCGGTCGGTGAAGGCCAGGCGACCGCGCTGGGCCAGCGGTTGAAGGACGTGCGCATCGATCGCGCGGTGGCCTCGCCGCTTTCCCGTGCGCAACGCACGGCACAGCTGGCGCTGGGCGAATCGCGCGCGGACATGCTGCTCACCGATCCCGAATTGCAGGAAATCGCCCATGGCGAATGGGAAGGCCTGCTCGCCAGCGAGATCCAGGAGAAGGATCCGGCGCGCCTGCTCGCCTGGCGCGAGGAGCCGGACACCGTGCTGATGCCCGGCGGCGAATCGCTGCGCCAGGTCCTCGACCGTTCGTGGCGCGGTCTGGCGCGCGCTGCCGACGGACTGGGCGACGACGACACGCTGCTGATCGTGGCGCACGATGCCGTCAACCGCGTCCTGCTGTGCCGCATCCTGGGTCTGCCCATCGCCAGGCTGTGGATGTTCCGCCAGGCCCCCACGACGCTCAACCTGCTGGAAGGCCCCTCGGTCGACCAGCTGGAAGTCGTGCGTCTCAACGACTGTGCGCACCACACGCCGTTCTTCGGCGAAGCGAAGCATCGGGCGCTCTAGCCTGCCGCCCGGACGGGCGGGTTACCCGCCGGCATGCGGAGCCATCGGGTACGATGCGCTCCGCGATCCGGTCCTGGTGCGAACCCGATGAAAAGAGTCTTGCTGGTGGCCCTGCTGGGCGTGATGCTGCCGTGCGCCGCTCTCGCCGAAACGGCGGTGCGACGCGTCGATCCCCGGGTCATCGAGGCGCCGCCACCGCGATATCCGCCCGACGCGGTGCGCGGCGGTTTTGCCGGCACCAGCGTGCTGATCGTCAGCATCTCGGAAACCGGCCAGGTCACCGACGTGCAGGTCGGACAGTCCGCAGGCCATCCTGCACTCGATGCGGCCGCGATCGAGGCCGCGCGCAGCTGGAAGTTCGCGCCCGCGATCGAGAACGGTCGCACCGTCGCGGCACGCGTCAGAATGCCGGTGGACTTCGGACTCGGTGACGAAAGAATCTACGACCCTTTCCTTGCGCGGATGACGCCGGAGGACTGGGTATCCGCGGTGCCGGTGGACGAACACGGACACCTGCCGGGTTACCTGCCCGATCCCCAGCCCATTCCGGGCGCGAACGCGGAGGAGGCGATCGCGCTGTTGATGCAGCGTGGCAACGTACAAGCGGTACAGGGAACACCGCCGGGCGTGTCGCTCTACGCGGTCGCCGACGGCAAAGAGTTCAGCCAGTGGTGGATCCATGGCGAGGGCGCGTCGCGTTCCGTCGTCAGGCGTCGGCTCGCGACGGACGGCCAGCGCGGCTTCCTGATGACGCGCGTGCTGTGCGGCGTTCCCGGCAGTCACGCGTGCCTGGTCCTGCAGGCGACCGAACAGGGCGCCCGTCCGCAGATGGCCGTCAAACTGCCGTCCTCCCCCGGCGCAACACCTGCGGGCCGTTCGCCGTGAGCGGATCGCGTGACCTGTCGGCCTGGCTGGCCTACATCGAACAGCAGCACCCCAAGTCCATCGACATGGGCCTGGACCGCGTGCGCGAGGTCGCCGCACGGCTCTCGCTGGGCAGACCCGCCACCCGCGTCATCACCGTCGGCGGTACCAACGGCAAGGGCTCGACCGTGGCCTTCATCGAGGCCATCGCGCGCGCTGCCGGCTGGAAGGTGGGCGCGTACACCTCGCCGCACCTGCTGCGCTACAACGAGCGCGTGCGCCTCGATGGCGTCGAGGTGGATGACGCCTCATTGGTCGAAGCGTTCGAGGCGGTGGAGGCGGCGCGCCTGAGCCCCTCTCCCGTCGGCGACCAACGGAAGTCCCCGCGGGAGAGAGGCGTTGGGGTGAGGGTCGAACGAAGTCCGGGCGTGTCCGACGGCGTCGCCACACCATCCCCACCCAGCCCTCCCCTTGAAGGGGAGGGCTCCGGCATTCCGCTGACCTATTTCGAGTTCGGCACGCTGGCCGCGCTCTGGCTGTTCGAGCGCGCAGGACTCGACTTGGCCGTACTGGAAATCGGCTTGGGCGGGCGACTGGATGCGGTGAACATCGTCGATCCCGACGTCGCCGTCATCACCACGGTCGACATCGACCACACCGACTGGCTCGGTAACGACCGCGAGGCCATCGGCGCCGAGAAGGCGGGCATCGCCCGCGCCTGGAAGCCGTTGGTGCTGGGCGAAGTGGATTCGCCCTCCAGCGTCCTGCGCCACGCGTACGCCATCGGCGCGAACGCACTCCGGCTGGGCAGCGACTTCTTCCACGAGCCCATCGACCGCCAGCGCTGGCGCTGGCGCGAAGTCGGCGCGGAGCTGGAACTGCCGTCGCCCGCCTTGTCCGCGCCGTCGCAACGCGCGAATGCGGCGACCGCCATCGCCGCGCTGCGCGCGTTGCCGGGCCAGGCCGTGCCGGACGAAGCGTTCGCCGAAGGCGTGGCGAACGCCGTGCTGCCGGGTCGCCTGCAGTCTTTCCAGCGCCATGGCGTGGACGTGGTGCTGGATGTCGGCCACAACCCGCAGGCGGCGCGCGAACTGGCGGCATGGCTGCAGGCACGTCCGATCGCTGGCGTCACCCGCGTGGTGTTCGCCGCGCTGGCCGACAAGGATGCGCGCAGCGTGGTCGACGCGTTCGCCGGTACGCCGCTGCACTGGTTCCTCGCGGGTCTGGTGTCCGGACCGCGCTCGCAGACGGCCGAAGAACTCGCGGCGCGCCTCGACGACCGGATCGCGACGACGGCACGCCTGCACGCGAACGTGGACGGCGCCTTGCGTGCCGCGCTCGCCGCGTCGACGCCCGGCGACCGCGTGCTGGTATTCGGCTCGTTCCACACGGTGGCCGATGCATTGAACGTGCTGCATTCAGGTCGATGACGGAAAGCGCGCGGAGGCGCGCCGTATAATCGCTGCGGCATTCCCGCCGCAGCTGCCGTGGACCTGGATGGATACTGCCCTGAAACAGCGCCTGATCGGCGCCGTCGTGCTGGTGGCGCTGGCCGTCATCTTCCTGCCGATGCTCGTGAAGGGCCCCGCGCCCGACAGCGGCGTGTCCGATGTGCCGCTGGACGTGCCGCCCGCCGCCGGCGGCGAGTTCGAAACGCGCGAGTTGCCGCTGGTGACGCCGGGCAACGCACCATCCACCGGCGCCGTGGGCCTGCAGGGCCAGGTCGCCGCGCCTGCCGCCGAACCCGCACCGCCTTCCGGCACGCTGCAGCCGGCCGCGACCGCAGGAGGCAATTTCGCCGTCAGTTTCGGGGCCTACGCCACCCGCGCCGATGCCGATACCGTCCTGGCCCGCGTGATGCAGGCCAAGCTGCCCGGGTTCGTGGAACCGGCGACCATCAACGGCCAGCCCGCGTTCCGCGTGCGCGTGGGGCCCTACGCGGACCGTCCGCAGGCCGAAGCCGCACGACTGGATGCGATCAAGATCCGCGGCGACGTCAATGCGCAGGTGGTGACGCTGGACGTTCCAGCCGACACGCCGACGACGCCGTCGCCCACGCCCGCGACCCCGGTCGCGACGGCGCCGGCCACCACGCCGGCCGTCACCACCCAGGCGCTTCCGCCGGAACCGGCCAAGCCCGCCCCGAAGCCGGCCGCGGCCGAGACGAAGCCGGTGGCCACCACGCCGCCGGCCCCTAAGCCCGCTCCGGCGACCGCGACGCCGGCCGCGCCCACTCCCAAGCCTGTTGAACCGCCCAAGCCGGCCGCCTCCGGCACCGGTTTCGCCGTGCAACTGGGTGCGTTCTCGAATGCGGCCGATGCCAATGCGCTGCGCGACCGCGCGCGCGGTGCCGGTTTCAGCGCCTTCGTCGAACAGGTCCGCACCGACAAGGGCACGCTGAGCCGCGTGCGCGTGGGTCCGGTCGCCAACCGTGCCGATGCCGACCGGTTGAAGGCGCAGGTCGCGACGAAGATCGGCGTCGACGGCATGGTGCGTCCGCATCCTTGAGGGTCTCGACGCGCCCGACAGGTGATCGCCCCGGGCGCGCCGCGTGAGCGCGCTCGACCTGACCCTGTTGGCCATCGTCGGCGTGTCGACCCTGTTCGGCCTGATGCGCGGTTTCATCAGTGCGCTGGCCTCGATGGTCGCCTGGCTGCTGTCGGGCTGGGTGGCCTTCCACTACGGCGCCGACGTCGCCCATCTGCTGTCGAGCGATGGCCAGCCCTCGGCCAGCGAACTGCTCGGCGGCTACGTCCTCAGCTTCGTCGGCGTGATGATCTTCGTGGGCTTGACCGGCTGGGCGATCCGGCACCTGGTCAAGTCGGTCGGATTGTCGGGGCTGGATCGCGTGCTGGGACTTGCGCTGGGGCTGGCACGGGGTGCTTTCGTCGCCTGCGTGGTGCTGCTGCTGACCGCCTTCACCGATCTGCCGAGCGAACCTGAATGGCATCGCTCGTCCGTGGTGCCGGTGCTGCTGCCCGGTGCGCAGTGGCTGTCGCAGTGGCTGCCGGAATGGACTGTGCAGGAACTGGACTTTGGCAACGGGCGCCCGGCGGGCGATAATGCGCGCCTGCGAAATCTGCTGCCCCTGCCGCTGGAAGAACCCGGCGCATCGCAGGAGCGCGCCCCACCGACCGCCTCGCCCGCGTCGAAACCGGAGTAGATCCACCATGTGCGGCATCGTCGGAATCGTCGGCAACCAGAACGTCGCCGGCCAGCTTTATGACGGGCTGACCGTCCTCCAGCATCGCGGACAGGACGCGGCCGGCATCGCCACCGCCGACGGAACGCGCCTGCGCGTGCACAAGGACAACGGGCTGGTGCGGGACGTGTTCAGCCCCAAGGCCATGAGCGTGCTGGAAGGCCGCGTGGGCATCGCCCACTGCCGCTATCCGACCGCGGGCTCGGAGGGCATGGACGAGGCGCAGCCGTTCTACGTCAACTCGCCGTACGGCATCGCGCTGGCGCACAACGGCAACCTGATCAACACCGAATCGCTGCGGCAGGACGTGTTCGCGCAGGACCGCCGCAACATCAACACCGATTCGGACAGCGAAGTGCTGCTGAACGTGTTCGCGCACGAACTGGACCTGCAGCGCACGCTGACGCCGGAAGCGGCCATCCGCGCCGTCGCCGGCGTGCATCGCCGGGTCAAGGGCGGCTATGCGGTGGTCAGCGTGGTGCTGGGTCTGGGCCTGGTGGCGTTCCGCGATCCGCACGGCATCCGTCCGCTGGTGCTGGGCAAGCGCGAGCACGGCGAGGGCACCGAGTACATCATCGCGTCGGAGTCGGCCGCGCTCGACATCCTCGGTTTCGTGCGCATGCGCGACGTGCAGCCCGGCGAGGCCATCGTCATCACCGCGCGCGGCGAACTGTTCAGCGAGATCGTCGCGGATGCGCCGAAGCACGCGCCGTGCATTTTCGAGTACGTGTACTTCGCACGCCCCGACTCGATGATCGACAACGTGTCGGTGCACAAGGCGCGCATGCGCATGGGCGTGAAGCTGGGCGAGAAGATCCTGCGCCTGCGTCCCGACCACGACATCGACACGATCATCCCGATTCCGGACACCTCGCGCGACGCCGCACTGGAGATCTCCAACGTGCTGGGCGTGAAATACCGCGAGGGCTTCATCAAGAACCGCTACGTCGGCCGCACGTTCATCATGCCGGGGCAGGGCGAGCGGGTGAAGTCGGTGCGCCGCAAGCTCAATCCGATCAACCTGGAGTTCCGCAACCGCGTGGTGCTGCTGGTCGACGACTCCATCGTGCGCGGCACCACCTCCAAGCAGATCGTGCAGATGGCGCGCGATGCCGGTGCCCGCAAGGTCTATCTGGCCAGCGCCGCACCGCCGGTGCGCCATCCCAACATCTACGGCATCGACATGCCGGCCGCCGACGAACTGGTGGCCCACAACCGCACGGTCGAGGACATCGAGCGCGAGCTGGGCTGCGACTGGCTGATCTACCAGGATCTCGAGGACCTGGAAGCCGCCGTGCGCGAGGGCAATCCGAACCTGGCGGAGTTCGATTCGTCCTGCTTCGACGGCGAGTACGTCACGGGCATCGAACCGGGTTACTTCGAACGCATCGAGCAGTCCCGTTCGGACGAAGCCAAGCGCAAGCGCCGCGTCGGCTGAGACGCGGCGGCTCCGCGATGACGACGTTGTTCGAGGCCGCCCGCGTCTGCCTGGATGCGGCCGACGTCGATGCGAAGGTCGCGCTGACGCAGGGTTACGCTGCGGCGTTCGCACGCGGCGAACTCGACATCCCCGAAGACGCACCGCCTCCAGCGCCCATCCGCGCGCCTGGCCGGCCGCCGAAGCCGGCGCTGGTGCATCCGCGCGATCTGCCGCGGCGCGGATTGGGCAGCGTGCAGGGCAGGGCGGCCTTCCTCCACGCCATCGCGCACATCGAACTCAACGCCATCGATCTGGCCTGGGATGCGGCCTACCGCTTCCGTGGGCTGCCGCACGATTTCTACGCCGACTGGGTGGGCGTGGCCCACGACGAGTCGCGCCACTTCGTGCTGCTGCGCGACCGCCTGCGCGAACTTGGCCACGAGTACGGCGACTTCGATGCGCACAACGGCCTGTGGGAGATGACCGAGAAGACCGCGCACGACGGCCTGGCACGGATGGCGCTGGTACCGCGGGTGCTGGAGGCGCGCGGCCTGGACGTCACGCCGGGCATGATCGTCAAGCTGCGCGAACTCGGCGACGACGCCACCGTGGCCATCCTGGACCTGATCCTGCGCGAGGAAGTCGCGCATGTCGCGGCCGGTTCGCGCTGGTACCGCTGGTACTGCGCACAAAGGGGCATCGAACCGCGTGCCCGCTTCCGCGAACTGCTGAAGCAATACGCCGGCGGTTACCTGCATGGGCCGTTCAATATCGAGGCGCGTCTGTTGGCGGGTTTCGATGAGGATGAGCTGGCGGCGCTGCAGGCGCAGACGTTGTAGGAGCGACGTCAGTCGCGACCGTAGCAACTGCGCGCTCGCGGCATCCGGCCAGATTCAATGATGACGAATGACCGCTCAGGACTATTGTCCGTCTTTGCCAAGGCATGCGGTCGCGACTGACGTCGCTCCTACAACGGACACAGTCGCTCGAGCATCATCCTATCCGGCTCCACGCGCAGCACCGAGCCCTGCTCGTACCAGTCACCCAGCACGATGCGCCGGCACGCACGATCACCGACCGTGAGATCGTGGAGGGCAGGCCGATGCGTGTGACCGTGGATCAGCGTGTCGATACCGAACTGCGCCAGCGTCGCCTCCACGGCCGACGGCGTCACGTCGGTGAGCGTCTCGAACGAGGCCTGGTTGTCCTGCTTCATGCCGCCCTGGTGCGCGGCGCTGGCGGCACGCGCCTGCGCCGCGAACGCGAGCCGCGCGGCCAGGGGCTGCGACAGGAACTGCGCCTGCCATGCGGGATTCCGCGTCTGCGCCCGGAACGCCTGGTAGGCCGTGTCGCCGGTGCACAGCAGGTCGCCATGCATCAGCAGCACCGGCTTGCCGTACAGCATGACGACGGCCGGGTCGGGCAGGATGCGCATGCCGGCGCGGCGGGCGAACGCGTCGCCGAGCAGGAAATCCCGGTTGCCGCGAATGAAGCACACCGGCACGCCGGCATCGGCCACCTCGCGGATGCGGGCGGCGACGTAGGCGCCGGTGTCCGAGGGATCGTCGTCGCCGACCCAGGCCTCGAACAGGTCGCCCAGGATGTACAGCGCGTCGGCCGTGCGGGCTTCCCCTTGCATGAACGCGCCGAACAACTCGGTCACGGCCGGGCGTTCTGGATCGAGGTGCAGGTCAGAAATGAAGAGCGTGGTCATGGCGCGATTCTAAGCCCTCCCCTTCAAGGGGAGGGTTGGGTGGGGATGGTGTCGGTGCGGTCGTTCACGAGGCGCAACGCCATCCCCATCCCGGCCTTTCCCTTGAAGGGGAAGGGGAAATGCGTCGCGCGCAGGGTAAAATTGCAGGATCCGCCTATCGAGCTTCCCCATGGCCTGCCGTACCCGCTTCGCCCCCAGTCCTACCGGCTACCTGCACATCGGCGGCGCACGCACGGCGCTCTATTGCTGGCTGGAAGCCCGCCATCGCGGCGGCGATTTCATCCTGCGCATCGAGGATACCGACCGCGAGCGCAGCACGCAGGCCGCCATCGACGCGATCCTCGATGCGATGGACTGGCTGGGCCTGAACTACGACGAAGGCCCGGTCTACCAGACCCAGCGCATCGAACGGTATCGCGAGGTCGCCGAGCAATTGGTGGCGGCGGGCAAGGCGTACTACGCCTACGAGACGCGCGAGGAACTGGACGCTATGCGCGAGGCCGCGATGGCCAAGCAGGAGAAGCCGCGCTACAACGGCGCCGCACGCGAGCAGAACCTGCCGCGTCGCGACGATCCGAACCGCGTAATCCGCTTCAAGAATCCGCTCGACGGCGTGGTCGCCTTCGACGACCTGATCAAGGGCCGCATCGAGATCGCCAACAGCGAACTCGACGACATGGTGATCTTCCGCCCCGATGGCTACCCGACCTACAACTTCGCCGTGGTGGTGGACGACTGGGACATGGGCATCACCGAGGTGATCCGCGGCGACGACCACATCAACAACACGCCGCGCCAGATCAACATCTACGAAGCGCTCGGCGCGCCGGTGCCCAAGTTCGCGCACATGCCGATGATCCTGGACGAGGAGGGCGCCAAGCTGTCCAAGCGCACCGGCGCGGCCGACGTGATGCAGTACAGGGACGCCGGCTACCTGCCGCATGCGCTGATCAACTACCTGGCGCGCCTGGGCTGGTCGCACGGCGACCAGGAGCTGTTCTCGCGGCAGGAGCTGATCGATCTGTTCGACGTCAAGGACGTGAACTCCAAGGCCGCGCGCCTGGACATGGCCAAGCTGGGCTGGGTGAACCAGCACTACCTGAAGACCGATGCGCCGGCGGACATCGCGCCGCACCTGGTCTACCAGTTGCAGAAGCTGGGCGTCGATCTCGCCGCAGGTCCTGCGCCGGCCGATGTGGTGGTCGCGCTGCGCGACCGCGTGCAGACGCTGAAGGACATGGCCGAAAAGGCGGTGGTCTGGTACCAGCCGCTGACGACGTACGACGATGCGGCCGTGGCCAAGCATCTGGGCGCGGCGGCCCGGGCCCCGCTGGCGAAGGCCCGCGAGTCTCTGGCGGCGCTGGCGGAATGGAGTGCCGAAAGCGTCTCGACGGCACTGCACGAGGCGGCCGCGGCACTGGAACTGGGCATGGGCAAGGTGGCGCAGCCGCTGCGCGTGGCCATCACCGGCACCCAGGTCAGCCCCGACATTTCGCAGACCGTCTACCTCGCCGGTCGCGACGAAGCCTTGAAACGCATCGATGCCGCACTCATCAAGTGCGGTACGGTCGCCTGAATCCGGATCGCCCATGCCGAACGCCCACGCCTGCACCGACCCGCACCACCACGTCCACGACGCCAAGGCGTTCGTGGCGGCGGTCGAGCACGCGTGCCATGAGCGTGGCCTGCGGCTGACACCGATCCGCGCCCGCGTGCTGCAGTTGATCGCCGAAGCCGGCAAGCCGGTCAAAGCCTACGAGCTGCTGGACTGGGTACGCGCCACCAAGGGCGTCGGCGCCGATGCGCCGCCCACCGTGTACCGGGCGCTGGATTTCCTGATGGCCAACGGCTTCGTGCACAAGCTCGAGTCCGTGAACGCCTTCGTCGCCTGCCACCATCCCAACAGCGCCCAGCACTCCGTGCCGTTCCTCATCTGCGACCGCTGCCACAGTGCGGTGGAGCTGGAGGACCGTGACGTGGTCGCCGCGCTCGATGCACGTGCGAAAGCGCTGGGTTTCCAGCCGCAGGCGCAGACGCTGGAAGTGCACGGACTGTGCGCACGCTGCGCGGCGGCGTGAGGCTTTCGCTGTTGTAGGAGCGACGTGAGTCGCGACCGCAAGGTCCGCCGATCCGGAAACCATCATCGCGTTTGATCTTCCAGGCGGTAGTCGCGTCCGTTGAAATGCCTGAGAGCGGATGGCGTGCGGTCGCGACTCACGTCGCTCCTACAGTCGCTCCCACAATGATCCTCTTCAAGCCGCTGCCGGCACCGCTTTCGGCGACGCCTCGCGGATCGGCAGGTTCGCCACGGCCGCGATCAATGCCAGCGCCATGTCGGCGTACCACATCCACGTGTAGTCGCCGAAGCGCTCCAGCGCCAGTCCACCCAACCACGCGCCGAAGAAGCCGCCGATCTGGTGCGACAGCAGCGTCAGCCCGAACAGCGTGCCAAGGTAGCGCGGGCCGAACAGCTTGCCGACCAGGCCCGCCGTCGGCGGCACGGTCGCCAGCCAGGTGAAGCCCAGCGCGGCCGCGAATACGTAGAACGTCAGCGGCGTCGGCGGCGCCATCAGGTACAGCGCGATCATCGCCGCGCGGCTGGCGTACATCGCCGCGAGGATCCACTTCATCCGCATCCGCTGACCCAGCGCACCGGCGACCAGGCTGCCGGCGACATTGAACAGGCCGATCAGCGCGATCGATGCCGCCGACACGCTCGGCGACAGGCCGCACAGCGCGATCTCGCCCGGCAGGTGCGTCACCAGGAAGGCGATGTGCAAGCCGCAGGTGAAGAAGCCGAGGTGCAGCATCCAGTAGCTGCGGTCGCGCAACGCGATGGCGATCTGATGCTTCAGCGTGATGTCGCCGATGGCGGTCGCAGGGGGCGCGGCGGCGTCTGGCGCCTTCTTCCTGCGCAGCGGAAAGGCCAGGGGAATCGCCAGCAGCGAGGCGACCGCGAGCGTGTACATCGCGCTGGCCCAGCCCGCCAACGCGATGACCGCCTGCACCAGCGGCGCGAACACGAACTGTCCCAGCGACCCGCCGGCATTGATGAAGCCCGCGGCGAACGAGCGCTTCTCCGGCGCAAGCTGCTGCGCGGTGGCGCCGATCAGGATCGAGAAACTCCCGGCGCCCGCACCGGCGGCCGTCAGCAGGCCCAGCGTAAACATCAGGCCCCACGGTGAAGTCAGGTGCGGGGTCAGCGCCAGGCCCAGCGCGAGCAGCACGGCGCCCAGCACGAGGACGCCGGTGGAACCGCGCTTGTCGGCGATGGCGCCGAACACCGGCTGCACCGCGCCCCAGGTGAACTGGCCGATCGCCAGCGCGAAGCTGATGGCGGCGATGCCGATGCCGGTGTCCTGATGGATCGGCGCGACGAACAGGCCCGTCGTCTGGCGTGCGCCCATGGTGATCATCAGGGTTGCCGAGGCGGCGAGCAGCAGGCCCCAGTGCATGCGCGATCCGGTCGCGCCTGCGGCGGTACTCATGTGGCGTCTCCCAGATGTTCGCGCAGGAGGTCATCCAAGCGATCGAGATCGCCGTGCAGTCGCTCGATACCGGTGTCCCCAAGCATCGCGTCGATGACGTCCTGCGCACGCCGCCAGCGCGGCTTTGCGCGGGCAAGCCGGTCGCGGCCCGCGGGTGTGAGGCCGATCATGCGCCGGCGGGCATCATCGCCGCGGACCGTCGCCACCAGGCCGGCGTCGACCAGTGGCGACAGGTTGCGGGTGAGCGTGGTGCGGTCCATGCCCAGTTCGTCGGCCAGCTCGCCCAACGCGCGCGGTTCGCGCTCGCTGCGGCGCAGGATCGAGTACTGGTTGAGGCTCAGGCCGACGGCCGCCAGTTCGTGGTCGTACACCTGCGTCACCCGACGGCTGGCGCGGCGGAGGCGGAAGCAGGTGCACACGCTGGGTGTGGTGGGGGCGGTCGTGGCAGGCATCGGAACGACGGTAACGGATGGTGGCGCCATTATGTGTATATACACATAATGGGCGTCAAGAAGGGCGGCTGCCATGCCGGCCAGCCGCCCCGGGGGAGGAACGTCAGAGGAGGATCAGAAGTAGGCGCGGATGCCGAACGCCACGCCCCGGCCCGGCAGCGGCGCGTAGTCACGCAGCAGCGAGGTATGCGGACGGGCTTCCTCGTCGGTCAGGTTGCTGCCATCCAGGAACACTTCCCAGCTCGACGCCGGGCGGTCCCAGCGATAGGCCAGGTGCGCGTCCACCAGGGTGTAGGCGTCGCTCGGCGCTTCGTTCTGCGCCACATCGTCCTGCTTGCCGTAGCGCACCGCGCCCAGCGAGGCGCGCCAGCCACCCAGCGACCAGCCCAGGTCGGCGCCCACGCGCATCGGCGAGATGCGCGGCAGGTAGCCGCCCTGCGCGATCTCCACTTCGTAGCCGTGGGTGTGGTCGCCATGCGGCACCTCGAAGGCCACCGTGCGCATGCCGCTGCCATCGAGTTCCGCGCGCACGTAGTCGCCGTACAGGCGCAGGTCCCACACGCCGGCGGTGGTGTCGGCGATCTGGATCTTCGCTTCGGCCTCGGCGCCGGTGAAGGTCGCATCGTCCTGCGTCCACAGGCGCACGGGATAACCCTCTTCCTCCACGCCGGTATCGGTGAGGTAGATGAAGTCCTTGAACCTGGTCTGGTACACGGCGAGCTTCAGGTCCACGCGGTCGGTGTGCCAGTGCGCGCCGATCTCCGCGCGCACGCCCTTCTCGGTGTCGAGCGCGGTGTCGCCGATTTCGATGGACTGCGTGGCCACGTGCGTGCCGCCGGCGAACAGCTCCTCGTTGGTCGGTGCGCGCTCGGAGCGGTCCAGGCCGAAGCGCAGGTCGAAGCCGTCGCTCAGGCGCCAGATGGCGGCCGCCGACAGGTTGATCGCATCGAAATCGGTGGACGCGCGGTCTTCCGGCTTCAGCTTGACCTGGTCGTAGCGCCCGCCCAGTTCCAGCTTCCACGGGCCGAAATCCTTCTGCTGCAGCACGAACAGGCCCAGCGTGTCGGTGATGGTGGACGGGACGAAGGCCTCTTCGCCGACGGCAGTGAAATCGGTGCTGCCGAACTGCAGGCCGAACGCGCCGCGCCAGCCGTTCCAGGTCTTCTGCACCGCTTCCAGGCGCGCGTCGTAGCCTTCGTTGGTGAAGCGCGTGCCGATCTCGTCGCCCTCGAGCTCCACGTGCTCGTAGTCGTTCCAGGCGGCGCGCAGGTTGATGCTTTCCAGGAAGGAGACCGGGTTGTACACGCCCGCCTTCATGTCCAGGCGGTTCTGCACCATGTCGATGCGCACGGGACCTTCCTCGTGCTCCTCATGGTCGTGGTCTTCTTCGCCGTCGTGGTCGTGGTCATGGTCGTCCTCGCCATGCACGTGCGCACCGGCGGGAATGCCGTAGTCGGTGCGGTAGGTGCTGGCGGCCAGGCCGAAGTAGCCGCGGTCGCCGAGGTAGGTGGCGCCGAGCGCGCCGGCCCTGGTCCTGACCGAGCTGTTGGGCAGCGTGCCGTCGGGCTGCGGTTCCTCTTCGTGCTCCTCGCCTTCCTCGTGGTCGTGCAGGATGGCGACGCCGGGGATGTCGTAGTCGTCGGTGTCGCGGACCAGGCCGTCGACATGCAGCACCCAGTTCCCGTTCACGCCATCGAGGCGGAACATGCCGGTGCGCTCGTCGTTGACCGTGTTGCCGCGCACTTCGGCGCGCCCGCTCAGCGGCTGGTCGGGAATCGACTCGGCCAGGCGTCCGTCCACCACGTTGACCGCGCCGCCGATGGCGCCGCTGCCGAACAGCAGGGTGGCCGGACCCTTCAGCACCTCGATCTGGTCGGCGAGGAAGGGTTCGATGCTGACCGCATGGTCGGCGCTGACCGTGGAGGCATCCATGGAGCCGAGGCCGCCGGACAGCACCTGCACGCGCGGGCCTTCCTGGCCGCGGATGATCGGACGGCCGACGCCGGTACCGAAGTAGGTGGTCTGCACGCCCGGCAGCTTCGCCACGGTTTCGCCGAGGGTGCCGGCCTTGGCCTGGTCCAGCTCCTCGCCGTACAGCACGTCGACGGGCGTGGCGACGGACTCGGCGTTGCCCTTCAACGGAGAGGCGGTGACCACGACGGCGTCGAGGTCCTTGGCGTTCGCGTCGCCGTCGGTCTGGGCGAACGCGGCGGGGGAGGCGAGTGCCAGGGCGAGCGCGAGGGCGAGCGGGCGGGGGGCGGGACGGCGGGGTGAAGGCATGGGTACGGAGTCGCTCATGTGGGGATAACGAATGATGTTATATTATACCAATAGTGACAATGTAACCCTCCCGGAAGTCATACTGCCCCCATGAAGCGTTCGTTCCGCCATTTTCTCGATCGACTCGGTGCCGCCGGATCGCTGATCTGCGCCGTGCATTGCGCGGTCGTGCCGTTGCTGCTGGCGCTCGCGCCCTCCCTGGGCCTGTCGCTGTGGCTGGGCGAGAGCCTGGAGGAAGTCTTCGTCGTGTTCGTGACCGTCCTCGGTGCCTTCAGCCTGATCTGGGGCTACCGCCGGCATCGCGTGTTCCGGGCCCTGGGCATGCTGCTGGTCGGCCTGGCGGCACTGTGGGCGGGCGTGCTGTACGCGCCGTTGCACGAATCGGTGGTGCCGCACGCCATCGTGATGACGATCGGCGGCATGCTGGTCGGCCTGGCGCACCTGCTGAACCTGCGCCTGAACCACTGGCACGTCCACGACGCCAGCTGCGCGCACTGAACCTCCCCGAGCCTGCGGCAGGAGCCGGCGAGGCCCCGCTGTGATAGGCTTTGCGGCCTCGCGCGCGGTCCCCTATCCGGTGGTCGCCGCGCAACCGCCCCGACCCGGGCGGACTTTCATTGAATCAGGAGAACAGAGATGGGCAAGGGTGATCGCAAGACGGCCAAGGGCAAGCGCTATTCGTCCAGCTACGGCAATGCGCGCAAGCACACCGTCGCCAAGGCGTCCGTGGCCGCTACCGCCACCGCCAAGAAGGCCGTGGTGAAGGCGCCGGCGAAGAAGGCCGTCGCCAAGAAGGCCGTCGCCAAGGCCTGAGCCATCCGCGCCGGCCGGTCCGGCAGCGCGTACGAAACCCCGGCCCCGGCCGGGGTTTTCGTTTTTCTAGATCGCCGCGACCGCGCGACCGCCCACGTACACGGCCGACACCAGGTCTCCGCCCAGCCAGTACGCCAGTTGCGCGGGTCGGTCGATCCGCCAGCAGACGAAGTCCGCCCGCTGTCCCGCGAGCAGGCGCCCGCGATCGGCGAAGCCCAGCGCCTGCGCCGCATGCACCGTGGCGCCGCGCAGGGCTTCTTCCGGCGTCAGGCGGAAGTGAGTGCAGGCCAGCGACATCGCCAGCCGCAGCGACTGCAGGGGCGAGGTGCCGGGATTGCAGTCGGTGGCGACCGCCATCGGCACGGCGTGGGCACGGAACGCGTCCAGTGGCGGCAGCGTCGTTTCGCGCAGGACATGGAACGCACCGGGCAGCAGCACGGCCACACTGCCGGCCTGCTTCATCGCGGCCACGCCGGCGTCCGACGTGTATTCCACATGGTCGGCGGAAAGGCCGCCGAAGCCGGCCACCAGCGCCGCGCCGCCGCCGTCGCTCAACTGGTCCGCGTGCAGCTTCACCGGCAGCCCCAGCGCGCGTGCGGTCTCGAACACGCGCCGCGTCTGCGCAGCGGTGAAGCCGATGCGCTCGCAGAACGCGTCCACCGCATCGACCAGACCGTCGGCGTGCAGGATCGGCAGCCAGTCGCAGACGGCGGAAACGTAGTCGTCGGCGCGGCCGGCATACTCCGGCGGCAGTGCGTGCGCGCCGAGGAACGTCGTGCGCACGGTGATGCCCAGGACCTCGCCGATCCTGCGCGCCACGCGCAGCATCTTGCGCTCGTTCTCCAGGTCCAGGCCGTAGCCGGACTTGATTTCCAGCGTGGTCACGCCGTCGTCGCGCAACGCGCGTGCGCGCGGCAGCGATTGCGCGAGCAGGTCGTCCTCGCTGGCGGCGCGGGTGGCGCGGACGGTCGAGACGATGCCGCCGCCGGCGCGCGCGATGTCTTCGTAGCTCGCGCCCTGCAGGCGCTGTTCGAACTCGCCGGCGCGGTCGCCGCCGAACACGATGTGCGTATGGCAATCGACCAGGCCGGGCGTGACCCAGTCGCCCTGCGCATCGATCACCTCGTCCGCCAGTGCATCGGGCGCTGCCGGCAAGGCAGCACGAGGACCTGTGAAGACCAGCATGCCGTCGCGCCACCCCAAGGCGCCGTCCTCGACCGCGCCATAACTCACGTCACCGACGAGGGTGACGAGGCGGGCGTTTACCAGTACGCCGTCCCAACGCGCGTCCATGCCTTCAGTCGCCACCGCCGCCTCCATCGCAACCACCGCCACTGTCCGCACCGCAGCCGGCATCGTTGTGCTGGCCCGTGCTGCCTTCGCTACCGCCGGTACCCCCGTCCGTCGCCCGCGCGTTCTTCTTCTGCGCGCGCATGGCGAGGGCCACCACCGTCAACGAAACCGCAACGGTGGACAGCGCGAGGGCGATCGCGATGAACGGTGTGGACGACAGATCCATGCAGGTGTCTTGGCCGGAGCGACGCGGTAGCCTAACGCACCCCTGTCGCCGGCCGTAACCACCGTCATGTCGAATCCCGATTCCACCGCAGGCCTGGCCACCGCTGTCGACGGCGGCTGGCGCGTGCCCGGCATCGCCAACCTGCATTCGCACGCGTTCCAGCGCGTCATGGCGGGCCTGGCGGAACGGCAGACGCATCCGGAAGACAGTTTCTGGACCTGGCGCGAGATCATGTACCGCTTCGCCGCGCGCATGGATCCGGACAGCACGTATGCCGTCGCCGCCCAGCTGTACGCGGAGATGCTGGAAGCCGGCTATACCAGCGTGTGCGAGTTCCACTACGTCCACCACCAGCCGGATGGCACGCCGTACGCCGACCGCGCCGCCATGTCGAAGGCGCTGATCGCCGCCGCCCGCGACACCGGCATCCGCCTGACGCTGCTGCCGGTGCTGTACATGACCGGCGGCTTCGACGGACGCGAGCTGTCCGCGCGCCAGCGACGCTTCGGCCACACCGTGGAGGCCTTCCTCCGGCTGCTGCAGGACCTGCACCCGCTGCAGGACGCATCGCTGCGCATCGGCTGCGCGTTCCACAGCCTGCGCGCCGTGCCGGAGATGGCCATGCGCGAGGTACTTGCGACGCTGCCGGCCGATGCGCCGCTCCATCTCCATATCGCCGAACAGGTGGGCGAAGTGCAGGACTGCCTGGCGGTGCGCGATGCGCGTCCCGTGGAGTGGCTGCTGCGCGAGTTCGCCGTCGATTGTCGCTGGACGCTGGTGCACGCCACGCATCTGACGCAGGAAGAAGCGCGGGGCATCGCATCGAGCGGTGCCACCGTGGCGATCTGTCCGACGACCGAGGCCAACCTGGGCGATGGCCTTTTCCCGCTGCGCGACTACCTGCAGGCCGGCGGACGCTGGGGTATCGGCTCGGATTCGCACGTGTCCGTCTCGCCGGTGGAGGAGTTGCGTTGGCTTGAGTACGGCCAGCGCCTGGTCACGCGTCACCGCAACATCGCGGTGACGGCGGCCTCGCCGAGCGTCGGCGAAACGCTGCTTTGCGGGGTTCGGGACAGTGCGGCGGATGCCACCGGTTTCCGGCATGCGGCGGACGATACGGTGCTGCTGGATGCGGAGGCGCCCGCGCTCGTCGGGGCCACGCCGGAGGACCTGGTGGATCGCTGGCTGTTCGCCGGCAACCGGCCGCTGGTGAAGCGGGTGCGCGTGGCGGGTCGAGAGGTGGTCGCCGACGGTCAGCATGTGCAGCGTGAGGGCATCGCGCGCCGCTATGGCGAAACGCTGCGGCGCCTGCTGCGCGACTGAGGCCGCGCCGGGATGATGACGCCGCTGCGTGGATCATCGGCCGGATCGGGGGTTCCATCGCCGCCTCGCCGGGCTCCATCCGATCCCCGCCCGGCGCGTGGCGGAGCGGGGCAGCATGGCCGCCATCCCATCCGGAGCACCGTCATGCCCTACGCACACAGCCTTGCCCTGGCGCTGGCCATCGCCAGCGGCTCCGCCCACGCGATGAACGACGCGGCGCTCGCCGACCTCGTCGGCCAGCGACTGCATGGCGACCGCACCGGCGCCTGCATGGCGGTGGCCGTGATCGAAAACGGCACCGTCGCCCGCACCTTCCAGTGCGCGGACCCGAACGAGGCCGCACGCATCGGCCCGGACAGCGCGTTCGAGATCGGCTCGGTCAGCAAGACCATGACGGCCGCGTTGCTGGCCGACCTGATCCAGCAGGGCAAGGGGTCGCTCGACGATCCGCTGTCGGCCTGGTTGCCGCCCGGCACGAAGCTGCCGGACTACCAGGGCAGACCGATCCTGTTGCGGCATGTCGTCACGCATACCTCCGGCCTGCCGGCGTTGCCGTCGCGCATGGGTGCGCCGGACATGGCCGATCCGTACGCAAGGCTCGACGAAGCCACGCTGCTCGCCTCGCTCGGCGACGTCACGCTCGACGCCGCGCCCGGCACCGCGTTCGAGTACTCCAACTTCGCTTCGATGGTGCTGTCGTACGCCATCGCGCGGCGAGCGGGCACCGACCTGGAGACGCTGCTGAAGCAGCGCCTGTTCGCACCGCTCGGCATGCGGCACGCCTATCTCGATGCCGCACCGGCCGGCGTCCGCGCCGCAGTGGGTCACACACCGGACAGGCGGCCGGCATCCGCCTGGCACTTTCCGACCGACCTCGCCGGCGTGGGCGGCGTGCGCGCGACCCTCGACGACATGGTGCGTTACGTGCAGGGCCAGCTCGGCGTGCGGGCGACGGCGATTTCCCCGGCCCTGCAGGCCTCGCAGCAGAAGCTGTCCCATGCGCCGCCGATGACGATGAACTGGATGCTGATGCCGGTGGGCGACCGCATGGTGCACGTCCATGAGGGCGGCACCGGCGGCTTCTCGTCGTTCGTGTCGTTCGACAAGGAAATGCAGCGCGGCGTGGTGATCCTGTCGGATACCACGTGGAACTCGATCGGAAGCCTCGGCTCGCTGGGCCTGCATCTGGTCGACGCCCGCTTTCCGCTCGGCCAGCCGCGCCGCGAGACCAGGCCGGAGGCGGCGTTGCTCGACGGCCTGGTGGGCGAGTACCGGCTCGCCAGCGGCATGAAGATGACGTTGCGCCGCCACGGCGATGCGCTGGAGATCGTCCCGGCGGGTCAGGGGGCGTACGTGATGGGTTACGACACTGCCGGCGATTTCTATCCGCGTGGGTTCGACGCCGTGCTGCGACCGCAGCGCACGGCGGCCGGCACCTCGTTCGTGTGGATGCAGATGGGGGCCGCGCTGCCGGCCACCCGCATCGATGCCACCTCCGGCAAGACCGCACCCGAGATCGATGCCGCCACGTTGCGCGGCTACGAGGGCGAGTATCCGCTCGTGCCGGGCTTCGCGCTCAGCGTGAAGGCGCAGGGCGGGACGCTGACCATCCAGGGCACGGGCCAACCCGCCTTGCCGGTGCAGGCGGTCGAGCCGGATGTCTTCGTCATGGACGCGGTGGGCGCGGAAATCCGCTTCGAGCGCGATGCGGCCGGCAACGTCGTGGCGCTGACCCTGAAGCAGGCGGGCCAGCAGCTGCGCGGGGAAAGGAAGTGAGCATGGAGCGAACCTATCCGCTTCGGCAGAAGCTGCCCGCCGAGGTGCTGGTCGGCGGCAACGCGGTATGGAGCCGTTACCGCCAGTACCCCGTGTTCGGCCTGCGCTGGCTGCTCGGGCGCAGCCTGCTGTTCTGCAGCGTGATCGCGGTCGTCGCCGCGTTCATCGGCGCGGGCACCGGTGTGGCGATGCAGGACCCCGGCATCGCGGTGCGGGTCGGTGTGACCCAGTTCGTCGCCTTCAGCCTGATGGCCACGCTGGGTCCGGCGCTGGCCACGGCAGTACGCCATCGCGGTCTGCCGCTGGCGTGGGAACGCAAGGCGGTGGTGGTCGCAGTGCTGTCCGGCATGGTGCTCAGCTTCTTCATCGATCGCGTGGCATCGTCCTACATCGATCAGCTGGTCAGGCCGGGACTCGCGGCGGCCGGCCTCGCGGTGAAACCTCCCGTCCTGTCGCCCGTCGTGAAGGCGGTGGGGCTGGCGATCAACGTGGCGGCGCTGGTGGTGATCTATGGCCTGTTCGGCGGCGGACTCGCCCTGCGCGCCTATTTCAGCGAGCACCGCCGCTGGGACGAGCACCGTCATGTCCGCGAACTGAGTGCGCTCGAAACCCGCGTGCACGACGCCGACCTGCGCCTGGGCGTGCTGCAGGCGCAGGTGGAGCCGCACTTCCTGTTCAACACGCTGGCGTCGGTGCGCGCCCTGGTGCGGCAGGACCCGGCGCAGGCGGAAGCGACCCTCGACGCGCTGGTCGACTTCCTGCGCGCCACGATTCCCAAGTTCCGCGATGACCGTGGCCTGCATGCGACGCTGGGCCAGCAGCTCGATCTCTGCGCGAGCTACCTGGCGCTCATGCAGATACGCATGGGCGGCCGGCTGGCGTATGCGGTGCAGGCCGACGAGGCATTGCGCGCCCTGCCGTTCCCGCCGTCGCTGCTGATCACGCTCGTCGAGAACGCCATCAAGCACGGCATCGAACCGCGGCCCGGACCCGGGCGCATCGAGGTGACGGCCGAACAGGACGGCGACAGGTTGCATGTGCGCGTCAGCGACGACGGGGCCGGCCTGCGCACGGGACCGAGTACCGGGGTCGGCCTTGCGAACGTGCGCGAACAGTTGGCGGCGCGCTACGGAAACCGGGCGAGGTTCTCGCTGGCCACGCGCCCGGACGGTCGCGGTGTCTGCGCCGAGATCGTCGTGCCGTCGGGTGTGCCCGCATGAATCCCGTCACCGCGCTGATCGCCGAAGACGAAGCCCCGCAGCGGCGCGCCCTGCAGCAGCAGTTGCGCGCCGCGTGGCCGGCGCTGGACGTGGTGGCGGTCTGCGAGGACGGCGTGTCCGCACTGGACGCGGTCGCGCGGCACCGGCCGCGGGTGGCCTTCCTCGACATCCGCATGCCGGGCGTGAGCGGACTGGACGTGGCGCGCCAGGTCGTCGCGCACGGTGGCCTGGTCGTGTTCACCACGGCCTACGAGGACTACGCGATCCGCGCCTTCGAGGCCGGCGCCGCGGATTACCTGCTCAAGCCGGTGCAGGATGCACGCCTGGAACAGGCGGTGGCACGCGTGCAGGAGCGGCTCGCCGAGGCGCGCACGCCGGACCTGCGCGCCCTGATCGACGACCTGGAGGCGCGCCTGCGCCCGCAGGGCGACCGCCTGATCCGCTGGATCACCGCCAGTGTCGGCGACAGCGTGCGCATGATTCCGATCGACGAGGTGCTGTTCTTCCAGGCGCAGGACAAGTACGTGCGCGTGGTGACCGCCGCCGACGAGGCCATCATCCGCATGCCGTTGAAGGACCTGCTGTGCGGACTGGACCCGGACGTGTTCTGGCAGGTGCACCGCGGCGTACTGGTCCGCGTGCAGGCGATCGACCGCGTGCGCAAGGACGAACTCGGCCGCCACCAGCTGAGCGTCAAGGGGCGCGACGATGTGCTGCCGGTCAGTGCGGCGTTCCAGCAGCGTTTCCGTGGCATGTAGCGGCATCAGCCGAACAGGTCGTCCGCCTTCGGCAGCGCCCCTTCGAGCTGCAGCAGGAACTGCTTGGTCGGCAGGCCGCCGCCGAAGCCGGTCAGCGATCCATCCGCGCCTATCACGCGATGGCAGGGCAGCACGATCGGCAGCGGGTTGCGTCCGTTCGCCGCGCCGACCGCGCGCATCGCAGTCGGTCTGCCGACACGCTGCGCGAGTTGCGCATAGCTGATCGTTTCGCCGTAGCCGATGCCGGCCAGCGTCCTCCATACCATGCGCTGGAAATCGGTGCCGCGCGGGGCCAAGGGAAGATCGAATGCGCGTCGTTCCGCGGCGAAGTATTCGTCGAGCTGGCGCGCGGCGCGATCGAGCAGCGCGTGGTCGCCCTCCTGCCACGCATCGCGCGACGCAGCATGGCGATTGCGCGGGAATTCGATCGCGTGCAGGCCTGCATCGGTTGCGGCGATGGTGAGAATGCCGACCGGGCTGTCGAGGTGGCGGTAGAAGATCATGGATGGAATTAGCTGTAGGAGCGACGTCAGTCGCGACCGCATGAATGAAATGTCCTTGTCGAATGAACTGCCCCGGTCGCGACTCACGTCGCTCCTACAACCGCCGGGGATCTGCTCGCCGCCATGCTGTCCTTCCAGACATGGATCACCGCGTACGCCCGCCAAGGTCGCCATGCTTCCGCGCGCGCGGTCAACGCCTTCGCGGTCATGCGCGTGCCATCGGTCGGCACGGCTTTCTGCAGCACCAGGTCGTCGGCGGGGAAGGCATCCGGATGGCCGAGCGCGCGCATGGCCATGTAATGCGCCGTCCACGGGCCGATGCCGGGCAGGGCCACCCACCGTGCGGTGAACGCCTCCAGCGTGCGTTCCGGATGGAAGTCGACGCGGCCATCCAGCAATGCGCGCGACAGTCCGCGGATGGTGTCTGCGCGGGCGCGCGTCAGGCCCAGCGCGGTCAGGTCGACGTCGACCAGCGCCTCCGGCGTGGGGAACAGGTGCGTCAGTCCGCCGAACGCCTGCGACAGCGGCGTGCCGTGCCGTTGCGCCAAGCGCGCGGTCAGCGTGCGCGCCGCCGCCACGCTGACCTGCTGGCCGATCACCGCGCGCACCGCGATCTCGAAACCGTCCCAGCCGCTCGGCAGCCGCAGCCCGGGGCGGGCGTCCAGCAGCGGGCGCAGGCGCGCGTCGTGGCCCAGTGCCTGTGCGATGACCAGCGGATCCGCATCCAGGTCGAACATGCGGCGCAGGCGTTGCACGATGCCCAGCAACTGCGCCGGCGCCGCGCCGTGCAGTTCCAGCCGCAACGCATGCGCACCGTCGCCCCACGCGCTGACGCGCAACCAGCCGGGTGCTTCGGTCGTGCCGATCACGCGCCGGTAGCTGCGCTCGTCCACCACTTCCACGCCGGGCAACGCACGCCCGCGCAGGAAATCCAGCATCGCGGCCAGGTCATACGGCGGACGGTAGCCCAGCCTCAGCGTGACGCCGTCGTTCGCGGGGGGCATGTCGCGCCTGCGCAGGTCGCGCGGCGCCATGCGGTACTCCTCGCGGAACGCGGTGTTGAAGCGGGTCAGGCTGCCGAAGCCGGCCGCCAGCGCGACCTGCGTGATGGGCAGCGTCGTCTCGGTCAGCAACTGCTTGGCGAACAACAGCCGGCGCGTGCCATGCACTTGGTTCGGCGTCGCGCCCAGGCGGTCGCTGAAGAGCCGGCGCAGCTGCCGTTCGCCCAGCCCCACCTTGTCCGCCAGCGTCGCGAGGGGGGCATCGACCAGTGCGCCCTGTTCGATCAGCTTCAGGGCACGGGCCACCGTGTCGTCGCCGCGGCGCCACGCACCGTCGCCCGGCGCCAGTTCCGGCCGGCAGCGCAGGCAGGGGCGGAAACCCGCGGCTTCGGCCGCCGCGGCATGGCGGTAATAGACGATGTTCGACGGCTTCGGCGCGGGGGCCGGACAGACCGGCCGGCAATAGATGCGCGTACTGGTGACGGCGGTGAAGAACAGGCCGTCGAAGCGCGCATCGCGGCTCAGTCGCGCCTGTTCGCAGACGCGCGGATCGGGCAGGGCGGTGGTGTCGGCCAGGGACATGCACGCAGGCTAGCACCGGTCCCGTGCGCCGACTCGCCGTTTCCGGACATCAATGCACGGTGTCTGCCCGTGGCGTCAGCGCCGGCGCGAACGTGTCCAGCGTGCCGTCGTTCGGTGCAGCAGGGATGCGCAGCAGATGGGCCAGCAGCGGATAGACGTCGACGTTGTCGAAGGCGGGCAGCTGCGTGCCGCCCACGAAATCCGGGCCCGAGGCGACGAAGAACGCACGCATCTGCGGATCCTCCGGCGCAAAGCCATGCTCACCCTTGAGGGCCTGCTTCGGCAGGGGATGCCGGCGCAGCTGCAGGCGCCAACCGGTGTCGGACTGGCAGACGATGGGCGCTACGCGCGGGCTGCGGCCGTAATGCCAGGCGGGCGGCAGGGCGTCGCGGTTCCAGCAGGCGTAGTGGTCGTGGCGGCCGACCAGGCGTCGTGCCACCTCGGCTTCGTGCCCGCTGCGCGGCGTGATGTGGGCCACCGGTCCCAGCGACGCCCACGAGAACATCGCCTCGGGCACCACATCGTCGAGATACGCCGTGTCGGACGTGCGCACATCGGCCATGCCGTGGTCGGACAGCACCACCAGGTTGGTGGTGGCCCGCAGCCCGCGCGCGTCCAGCCCGTGCAGCAACGTGGCGAGCGCGGCGTCGATCTGCTGCATGGCCTCGCTGGCCTGCGGCGAGAACGTGCCGGCGGCATGCGCGGCCACGTCGTACTGCTCCAGGTACAGGGTGATGAAGCGCGGCCGTTCCGTCGGCGGCAGGTCCAGCCAGGCCAGCACTTCGGCCACGCGCTGCGAGGGGGTGATGGCGGCATTGAACGCACGCCAGTGGTCCGGTCGCCTGCCGGCGATTTCAGCCTCGGAGCCGGGCCAGAACATGGTCGCGGTCTTCAGGCCGGCGCGCTGCGCGCCCACCCAGATCGGCTCGCCACCCCAGAAGCGACCATCGCGCCCGGAGGCCTTCTTCGACTCGAACCGGCCGAGCTGCGGGTCCTGCAGGTCGTTGTGGACGATGCCGTGCCGGTCGGGACGCAGTCCGGTCACCAGCGTGTAGTGATTCGGGAACGTCAGCGTGGGATAGGACGGATTGACCCAGGCCGCACGCGCGCCCTGCGCGAACAGCGCATCGAGCGTCGGCATGCGTCCACTGCCCGGGATGTCGGCGCGCAGGCCGTCGATCGAGACCAGCAGCAGGGTGGGTGCATCGGCGGCGGCAGTGACGGCATCGGGACGCCGCGCGGGAGAACTGCAGGCGACCAGGCACAGCAGCATCGCCAGCCAGGCCCCCCTGACGAGTGGCAGGTGCATGGGGTACGGAATCGCTCTAGAACGACGACAGCTTGGCAGACTCCGGGACAATCCGCATGACAGCCGCCGTCCGACGTTCGTCGTTGCTCCTCCTCTGGCTGTTGGCCGGCAGCCTGCAGGCCGCGCCGGCGCAGACGCAGCACCAGGCCGAATGCGAGGTCTGGCAGCGTGAACTGAGCTTCGCCCGCTCGGTCGCCGACCACGACGCGGCCGCCTTCGCCGAGCACCTGCATCCGCAGGCGGTGTTCGGCGTCAGCGGCAAGCCCGCGCGCGGACGCGAGGCGATCACCCGCGAGTGGGCCAGCCTGATCGACGGCTCCGCCCTGATCCTGCGCTGGTACCCGGCCGTGGTGACGCTGGGTGGCGACGGCCGCACGGCCTATTCCAGCGGTCCGGCGCTGTACGAGGATCCGAAGACCGGAGCGGCCCGGCTCGGCCGCTTCGGCTCGGTGTGGCAACGCGGCGACGACGGCGTCTGGCGCGTGCTGTTGGACGACGGCATCACGCCGCAGCCGGCCGACGCTGCCGCAGTGGGGCGCTTCCACGACGGGTATCGCGCCGCCTGCCCGGACGCCTGAGTTCGGCCTGAACGCAGGCGGTGGCGGGGGTGCGAGGCGGCCGAGGGAGGCGTATCGTCAAGTCACTTTCCGCCCGGGAGTCGCCCATGAAACGCATGCCTACGTTCGTGATCCTTGCCGCCGCCCTCTTTGCGGCCACCGCCCATGCCCAGGCTCCCGCGGAACCGGCAGCCACCCCGGCGCCTGCGTCGCAGTCCGTCGCGGGCACCGAGGACCGTCCGGCGGCGGAGGGCGAGAAGAAGCGCCTGTCCGACACGAACTGCGTGCGCGAGACAGGAAGCCGCATCGCCAGGCGCGACGGCACGTCGCGTTGCACCGGTCAGCCCGGCCGCTCGTACACCAAGGAAGACCTCGACCGTACCGGCCACACCAACATCGGCGACGCCTTGCGCGCGCTGGATCCCGCGGTCTACTGATCCGCAGCACTACGCCCGACGGCCGCACGCGGCGGCGCCGGGCACTCAGCAGCCGTCCGCATGCCCTGCCGCGTACGCCAGACCGCGACGGAGCTGCGCGATGAAGTTCGCATCGTCGTATACCGTTGCCTCGTGACCCAGTCCGGTGTACCAGCTGCGGCCCCCGTCGAAGGCATGGCACCACGCGATCGGGTGATCGACGCCCATCTCGCCGCCTGCGTATTCGCGTTCATCTACCGTGGCGATGACGCGTACCTGCGGCCGCGGATTCGCACGGTAGTTGTACAGCTCGTCGGTGACCGTCCAGCGCTCGCCCGCCGGCGTGGCGTCGCGTTCGGGCTGCACGTGCGTGGACTGCAGCCCCGGCGGATGGTTCTTGAAGTAGGCGCCGACCAGCTGGCCGTACCACGGCCAGTCGTATTCGGTATCCGCCGCCGCGTGGATGCCGAGGAAGCCGCCGCCGTTGCGCACGAACGTTTCCATCGCCGCCTGCTGGCGGTTGTCCAACACGTCGCCGGTGGTGCTGGCGAACACCACCACGCGGTAGCGCGCCAGATTGGCGGCGGTGAACGCCTGCGCGTCTTCGGTGTGGTCTGCCACCATGCCGGCGTCGGCCGCCAGCGCTTTCAGCGTCGCCACGGCGGTGGGAATGGCGTCGTGGCGGAAGCCGGCGGTCTTGGTGAAGACCAGGACGCGATCCGGTGGCGCCGCGAAGGTCGGCGTCACGGCCATCAGGAGGGCCGCAAGCAGGCCGGTGGACAGGATACGAAACAGGTTCATCGCCTGATGATGCCACGCCGCCCGTCGCGCACTGCAGCATCGCCCCGGCTCGCACCTGACTGCCGCCGCCGTCGATAATGGCGCCACATCTGCATCTGGAATCCGCCATGTCCGATCCCCGCCACGACCCGTCCCGCGTCATCCGCGCCCCGCGCGGCGCCACGCTCACCTGCAAGTCCTGGCTTAGTGAGGCGCCGTACCGGATGCTGCAGAACAACCTGGATGCCGAGGTCGCGGAAGATCCGACCTCGCTGGTGGTCTACGGCGGCATCGGCCGCGCCGCGCGCGACTGGGCCTGCTACGACGCCATCCTGACGTCGCTGCGCGAACTCGACGACAACGAGACGCTGCTGGTGCAGTCCGGCAAGCCGGTCGGCGTGTTTCCCACGCACCCCGATGCACCACGCGTGCTGATCGCCAATTCCAATCTGGTGCCGCACTGGGCCACGTGGGAACACTTCAACGAACTCGACCGCAAGGGCCTGATGATGTACGGCCAGATGACCGCCGGTTCGTGGATCTACATCGGCAGCCAGGGCATCGTGCAGGGCACCTACGAAACCTTCGTCGAGATGGGGCGCCAGCACTACGGCGGCGACCTGACCGGCAAGTGGATCCTCACCGCCGGTCTGGGCGGCATGGGCGGCGCGCAGCCGCTGGCCGCGGCGCTGGCCGGCGCCAGTTCGCTCAACATCGAATGCCGCCAGTCCAGCATCGACATGCGCCTGCGCACGCGCTACGTGGACGAACAGGCCACCGACCTCGACGACGCGCTCGCGCGCATCGCCAAGTACACCGCCGCCGGCGAGGCGAAGTCCATCGCGCTGCTCGGCAATGCCGCGGAAATCCTGCCGGAACTGGTCAAGCGCGGCGTGCGTCCGGATGCGGTCACCGACCAGACCAGCGCGCACGATCCGGTGCACGGCTACCTGCCGATCGGCTGGACGGTGGCGCAGTGGCTGGCCGAACAGAGGGTCGAACCCGAGCGCGTGCGCGACGCCGCCAAGCAATCCATGCGCGTGCACGTAGAAGCGATGCTCGCGTTCCAGCGGATGGGCGTGCCGACGTTCGACTACGGCAACAACATCCGCCAGATGGCGTTCGACCAGGGCCTGAAGAACGCGTTCGACTTCCCCGGTTTCGTGCCCGCCTACGTGCGTCCGCTGTTCTGCCGCGGCGTGGGCCCGTTCCGCTGGGTCGCGCTGAGCGGCGATCCCGAGGACATCTACAGGACCGATGCCAAGGTCAAGGAACTGATTCCCGACGACGCGCACCTGCACCGTTGGCTGGACATGGCGCGCGAGCGCATCAGCTTCCAGGGCCTGCCGGCGCGCATCTGCTGGGTCGGCCTGGGCCTGCGCCACAAACTCGGCCTGGCGTTCAACGAGATGGTCCGCAACGGCGAACTGAAGGCGCCGGTGGTGATCGGCCGCGATCATCTGGACAGCGGCAGCGTGGCCTCGCCCAACCGCGAGACCGAAGCGATGAAGGACGGCAGCGATGCCGTCAGCGACTGGCCGCTGTTGAACGCGATGTTGAACGTCGCCGGCGGCGCCACCTGGGTGTCGCTGCACCACGGCGGCGGCGTAGGCATGGGCTATTCGCAGCACTCCGGCGTGGTCATCGTCTGCGATGGCACCGAAGAAGCGGACAAGCGCATCGCCCGCGTGTTGTGGAATGACCCCGGCACCGGCGTGATGCGCCATGCCGACGCCGGCTACGACATCGCCGTGCAGTGCGCGAAGGAGCAGGGGTTGAAGCTGCCGATGGTGTGAGCCACCGACCCGTAGACCTGTAGCCCGGTTAGAGCGAAGCGAAAACCGGGGCCCTGGCCGTTTACGTATCGGGATAGCCGGGGATCGCGCATCCCCGGGTTTCGCCTTCGGCTCTACCCGGGCTACGGTGCAGGTACCGACAGGTCCGGAATCCCGACATCGAGACGAGGTATCGGCCGATATCGCGGATCGCGGAGGCGCGCCAGGCTGTCGGCATGGTCGACTATCGCCGATACCGCGTCCCGGGAGGGACGTTCTTCTTCACCCACATGCTGGCCGACCGCACGGCCACCATGCTGGTCGATCATGTCGGCGAACTGCGGGCCGCCATGCGCGTTGTGCGCGAGCGCCATCCTTTTTCGTTGCTCGCCATCGTCATCCTCCCGGATCACCTTCATGCCGTCATGCGGCTGCCTGCTGGCGACGACCGCTACTCGATGCGCTGGAGATTGATCAAGCGTGAATTCACCGTACGTCTGCGCGACAAGGGTGTCGCGTTACCGTCGCGCGGCGACGGCGAGCGCAGCCCGTGGGCGCGGCGTTTCTGGGAGTCGACCCTCCGCGATGCGGACAGTCTGGCGCGTCGCATCGACTACGTGCACTTCAATCCGGTCAAGCACGGATACGTCACGCGCGTGGCGGCCTGGCCACACTCGTCGTTCCACGCATTCGTGGCGCGGGGGGTGTTGCCGATCGACTGGGCAGGTGGCCGCGAAGGAGCGCCGGCGCCAAGCGGCGATTAGAACGGTCGTGGTCGGGCGTGATGCGCGGAAAGATATCGCCGTCGTAGCCCGGTTAGAGCGAAGCGAAAACCGGGGCTCCTAACGTCGAAGCACCACGGTGGCCGGGTGATCGCGCACCCCCGGGTTTCGCCGTTGGCTCTACCCGGGCTACGGGTGGGGCAATGCGGCCGCGCCGCCGGGTTTCGCGACCACGCGGTTTCTCTGCGTCGGCTCAGCCTACGCTGGCAGGCACCGGCGTGTTGAGCAGTTGCTGCTCCCACAGATAGGCGATGCCGCTGCCGGCGGCGTGCTGCTTCAGGATCTCCGTCAGCTGCCCCGCGTGCGCGGTGCGTGCCCAGTCGCGCTGCCATTCGGCGCCCAGCGCCATCCACGTCATCATGTTGGCGCCTGCCGCGATCATGCGCTGGATCGCGACCTGATGCGCTTCGACCGAGACTGCGCCGCAGGCGTCGGTGATCACGGTGACGTCCCAGCCTTCGCCCAGTGCCTGGATCGTCGGCATCGCCACGCACACCTCCGTCCACAGGCCGGCGATGATCAGCTGCTTGCGTCCGGTCGCCTTCACGACGTCCACCACCTTCGGGTCTTCCCAGGTGTTGATGAGAGTCCGGTCAATCACCTCCTGGTCCGGGAACACATCGGTGATCTGCGGGAAGATCAGCCCGCCACGCTCGGCGATCACGCTGGTCAGGATGGTCGGCACCTCGAAGGCCTTGCCCAGTTTCGCCAATGCCGTCGCCGCGTTGACCACCGCCTGCGGGTCGTGGCTGTTGAGGTTGGTCAGCTGGTAGGGCTGGTGGTCGATCAGGACGAGTACGGAGTCTTCGGGGCGAAGCAGGGACGCCAGGCCGTTACGGAAGGTCATCGATGTTTCCTTTGCGGGGAGGGGAGGGCTTGAACACGGGCACACCGGGCGGTGCATCTCGGCAAGGCCACCTTGTCATCCGATGGAAGACGGCGGTAGCGCCGGGCTGTGCCACGCTGTGTCGCGGAACGGGGAACGCAGGCTTCATCCGCTCTGTGTCACGCTACGTCGCGCAAACGGGAACGCCATCGTGGATATCGACGAGTTGCGGACATTCGTGGAGGTCGCCGATGCCGGCGGGGTTTCGCCTGCGGCGCGCAGGCTGGGCGTCTCCAAGTCGATCGTCAGTCGGCGACTGGGTCGGCTGGAGGCGGAACTCGGCGTCCAGCTGCTGGCGCGCAACACCCGCGGTGCGACGCTGACCGAGGCCGGCGCTACGTTGCGCGACCATGCCGCCCGCGCCTGTGCCGAGATCGATCTGGCCAGGGAGGCGATCCTGCCCACCGACGACCTGCGCGGCCGGCTGCGGATCTCCGTGCCGCTGTCCTTCGGTCCGACGCATTTCGCACCGGTGCTCGCGCAGATGGCCAAGCGCCATCCTCAATTGCATATCCACACGGTCTACAGCGATCGCTTCGTCGACCTGATCGCGGAAGGCTTCGATTGCGCGATCCGGCTTGGCTATCTGCAGGACTCCAGCCTGCTGGCGCGGCGGGTGGGACCGATCCATGGCGCCCTCGTCGCCAGCCCCGACTACATCGAGGCACACGGCGCCCCGGAAACGCTCCCGGACCTGCTGGCGCACGAGGCGGTCATGCAGGGGACGGAATCCTGGCGGCTGATGGACGGCGAGCAGGTCGTCAGCGTGCATCCGCGCGGCCGGTTCAAGGCCGACAACGGCACCGCACTGGTGGCGGCGGCGCTGGCGGGCTTGGGCATCGCGATGCTGCCGGATGGCCTGATCCACGAGCACGTCGCATCGGGCGCGCTCGTGCCGGTCCTGACGCGCCATGCGCCTGCGGCGGCAGGCATCTATGTGGTGCGCCCACCGGGCCAGCATCTGGCGAGGAAAGTGCGTGTACTGACGGAACTGCTGATCGAATGTTTCGAGCAGGTACCGCGCATCGTGAAGCCCGGCACCTGAGAGGCACCGACCCACAGCCTGGGGGAGTTTGCGGCGGGCGACGAGCCGGAATGTGTCATGCTGCCCGCGGTCGCGACGACCAAGGGAGTGCATGTGATGGCCAAGGGCCTGGACAAGAAGAAAGAGACGAAGAAGAAACCCGCGAAGACCCTGAAGGAAAAGCGGGCGGAGAAGGGTGAGAAGAAGGCCACGCGCGGTTTCGCGCCGACCTGATCCCTCCGGCGGAAACGCCAGTGAAACCCGGGCGAGCGTGGCGAACCCGGGAGTTCAGCGGGCCTGCCTTCGCTCAGGGCGGACCCGCACCGGTGGTAAGCCGGGCCAACTGTTCTTCCAGTTCCACCTGCCGCGAGATGTCGGTGAACACGCCGAACCAGCCGCTGGTGCCGTCCGGCATCGTTCGGCGGATCGCGCGGCTGGACACCCAGCGCCAGCGGTCGTCGAACCAGCGCAGGCGGAAACGCGTCTCGAACGTGTCGCGGACATTCACGGCGGCCAGCCACTCGGCGCGTACGCGCACGCGGTCGTCGGCATCCATGCGCGCATACCAGAGCGCCAGCCGCGCCTCCATCGGACAGCCGTCCGGCTCCTGCGGCGCCGGGCTGATGTAGTCGAGCGTGCCGTCCTCATCGCTCACCCACGCCACGTTGGGTCCGAGTTCCACCGCGCCGCGGTAGATCGCTTCGCGGGCGCGCAGTGCTTCCTCCATGCGCTTGCGGTCGGAGATGTCGATGGTGACCACGGAGACGCCGATCGGCTGCGACGTCTCGTCGGTCACGCGGGTACCGACCACCAGGAAGGTTTCCTCCCGGCCCGGAAAGCGGAACTCGATGCGGGAGATGTCGCCCCGGTCCAGGATCCGCCGCGATGCCTGCACGACCCACGCCGCGATGTCCGGGGTATAGACCTGCTCGACACGCGCATCCACGATCTCGTGCAGGGGCCGGCCCACCATGTGCGCGAACTGCGTGTTCGCCGCCGCGTAGCGCAGGTCCAGGTCCAGGAAGGCCAGGCCGACGGGGGCATTGGTATAGAGCGAGGACAACTGGTGCTGCCGCAGGTACGGCGAGAGCGGCAGCGATGCGGGCGACGCCGCGTGCACGGACGCATTGGCCAGCAGGTGCGCCACGGCATCGCCCGGCATCGGCCTGCCGGTCAGCCAGCCCTGCGCGAAATCGCAGCCAAGTTCGCGCAATACCTCTGCCTGCGCCTCGGTCTCGACCCCTTCGGCCACGACCGGCACGTGCAGGCTGTGGCCCAGGCCGATGATGGCCGAGACCACCTTGCGGCTTTCGCGGTCGCTCGACAGGCGCTGGATCAGGCTGCCATCGATCTTCAGTTCGTCGAAGCCGAACCGGCTGAGCCGCACCATGCTGGAGAATCCCGTGCCGAAATCGTCCAGCGCCACGCGGATGCCATGGGATTTCACGTAGCCGAAGGCCCGCTCGGTGGCGGGCTCGTCCTGGACCAGTTCGTCCTCGGTCATTTCGATGCAGATGCGGTCCAGCGAGAACGACGACTCGGACATCGCCTCCAGCAGCAGGCGCACCGCAGGCGCGTCCTGCAGCAGCGAAGGCGGCACGTTGAACGCCAGGCAGAAGCGGCCGGGCCACGCGCTCGCCTCGCGGCAGGCGCGGCGCACCAGGTTCAGGGTCAGCAACGGCAGCAGCGACGCCTGCAGCGCGAGGGGAATGAAGTCCTTCGGCGGCACGTCGCCGAACTCGGGATCGTGCCAGCGCGCCAACACTTCCAGGCCGTGGATGGCGCCGGTCCGCAGGCAGACGATCGGCTGGTAGGCAGGGAAGATCCTTTCGTGGCACACCGCGTCCGCGATCCGCTGGCGCAGCGCGTCGGCAGTGTGGAACGGTGGCCTCGCCATGCAGCTCCCCTGTGCAGCCTTGCAGACCTCCTGCGTCGTCGGGGTCTCTCTCCCTACCGCATCGGCTGCGGGAGACACGACTTGAGCGACTGCCGGCAGAACACCGGACGCAGCGACACCGGCACCTTAGCGCCTGCGCTCGTGCGGAGGAAGCGTGTGCTGACGTGTGGGGCCGTAAGCCGAATTACATGGTTCTGCCGGGAATTACTGCGGCACGCGGCGTAGCTTCGACACGTCGTAGCCCAACGCTTCTATCTGTTTCACCCGGGCCTGGTAGTCGGCTTCCGGGATCTGCGGCGTGCGCGCCATAAGCCACACGTAGTCGCGCTTGCTGCGGCCGACGATGGTCTGCTGGTAGTCGGCATCGACCCAGGCGATCACGTACTCGGCCTGGATCGGCCAGACGAACTGCATGTCCCACACGGCGCCACCACCGTCGGACTTGACGGTGCCGATCGGGTGCATGGTTTTCTCCGGGCCGTCCAGCGCGCCCTTGCGGAAGCGGAAGGTGGTCTGGATGCGCCCATCCGGCAACCTCTCATAGGACTCCACCGCCTTGTAGGCCTCGCGCTCCGGAAACGACGGGATGTGGGCGATGACGTACCAGTCGCCCATGAAGCGGTCCACGTCCACCGGCGCGGCGGTGGGGATGGAGGGCTTGACGTTGGAGCGGCAGGCGGACGTGGCGACCACGGCCAGCGCGAGCAACACGAAGGGCAGGGTCCGCATGTCAATGCTCCCGGGACGGACGCTGGAAACGGTAGTGGGCCACCAGCCATTCCTGGCCGTCGCGGTAGCCGAACAGTTCGGCACAGGCCATCCAGAACATGCGCCAGCGCTGGTTCCACAGCGCCGCCGCATCGCCGTAGGCCTCGCGCAGCACGGTCATCACCGCATCCCGGTGGGCGTCGTGCTGCGCCAGCCAGTGGTTGGCGGTGCGCTGGTAGTGGGTGCCGTCGAGCAGCCAGCGTTCCTGCAGTTTCAGGTGCTCCTGGAAGAACAGCAGCAGGTCGGCCGACGGCATCATCCCGCCGGTGAAGAAATGCCGGCCCATCCAGTTGTCCTCGCCCTGCGTCTCGAACGGATACATCAGGTCGCGGTGGACGAAGATGTGCACGAACAGCGCGCCGCCCGGTCGCAGCGCATCGTGGATGCGGCGCATCAGTGCGGCGTGGTTGCTGACGTGCTCGAACATCTCGACCGAGACGCAACGGTCGAAGGCCTGCGCTTCGAGCTGTAGCTGGTTGACGTCGCAGGTGATGATGCGGACGTTGCGCAGGCCCCGTTCCGCACAGCGCGCCTCGATGAACTGCCGCTGCGAGTGCGAATTGGACACCCCGGTGATGCGCGCGTTCGGGTAGCGCTCGGCCATCCACAGCGTCAGCGAGCCCCAGCCGCAGCCGAGTTCCAGGATGTCCTGGCCGTCGGCCAGCGCGGCGCGCTCGCCGTACAGCGCGAGCATCGCCTCTTCGGCCTGGTCCAGCGTCTCGTCGCCGGTCGGGTAATAGCAGCTGCTGTACTTCAGCCGTGCGCCCAGGCAGTGGCGGAAGAAGTCCGCCGGCAATTCGTAATGCTGCCGGTTGGCGGCATCGGTATGCACCGCCAGCGCGCCCTGGCGCAACGCACGCAGCCGGTGCGCCAGCAGCGCCGATTGCGCTTCCTGCCCGCCCTGGCGCTCGTCGCGCAGGCGTTGTGCGCACAGCTGGCGGATGCCGTGGCGGATCAGTGGGTCGGGCAGCAGCCCGCGTTCGGCCAGGCCGAGCAGGCCGGGAGCGGCGCGGTCGGCCGCCAGTTCGTCCACCATTGCGTTCATCGTGTCGCCTCCTTGGTGGCGGGTTTGGGAAACCAGGGGAACAGCATCGGCGTGGTGCGCTGGTACTCGCGGTACTCCTCGCCGCGCGTGCGCAGCGCCTGCGCCTCGGTATAGGGGATGCCGCTGATCCAGCGCAGGAACACGTACATCACCACCGGCCCGCACCAGGACAGCCACGCCCAGGGCGAGCCGACGGCCAGCGCGATGTAGGCGAACCAGTGCAGCCACTCGAAGAAGTAGTTGGGGTGCCGCGAATAGCGCCACAGGCTCTCGCGGCAGGTCTTGCCGCGGTTGGCCGGATCGGCACGGAAGCGCGCCAGCTGGCGGTCGGCGATGGCTTCGCCGGCCACGCTGCCGATCCAGATCGCCACGGCCAGCACGATCCATGGCCACGCCGTATCCACCGGACTGCGCGCGACGGCCGCGAAGGGCAGGGCGAACAGCACCACCAGCAGCGCCTGCGCCATGAAGAACAGGAAGAACTTGCCCTGGTGCCCGTGCCAGTGCTCGCGCAGGTAGCGGTAGCGGCCGTCTTCCGGCTCGCTGCGCACGCGGTGCCACAAGTGTAGCGCCAGTCGCGCGCCCCACAGGCCGCCGAGCACGGCCAGCGTCGCCCGCGCCTGCCACGCGCCGTCGCCCAGTACCGCCAGCAGCACCGCGCTGCCGCCGACGCAGGCCGACCACAGCACATCGACGATGCCGGCGTTCTCGCGTCGCCGCTGCCACCACCAGCCCAGCGTCATCACCGCGGCGGCCAGCACCGCGACCAGACCGAGGGAATGCAGCGCGTTCATGCGGCCTCCGGGTGGCCGGGCCGCGCCATCAACAGGTGCGACACGCCGATCGAGCGTTCCAGGAAACCGCCTTCGCAGTACGCCAGGTAGAACTCCCACAGGCGGATGAAGCGCTCGTCGAAGCCCTGCGCGCGCACCTCCGGCAGGCGGGTCATGAAGCGGCGCCGCCACGCGCGCAGCGTGTACGCGTACGACAGGCCGAAGTCCTCCTGGTGCAGCACCTGCAGGTCGCTGGCGCGCGTCTTGGCCGCGTACATGGCGCTCAGCGATGGAATGAAGCTGCCCGGGAACACGAAGCGCTTGATGTAGTCCACCGAGTCGCGCGCCTGCACGTAGCGGTGGTCCTCGATGGTGATCGCCTGCAGCAGCGCCTGGCCGCCGGGACGCAGCAGGGCGCCCAGCTTGCCGAAGAACGTGTCCAGGTACTGCGCGCCGATCGCTTCGATCATCTCGATCGACACCAGCTTGTCGTACGTGCCCTGCAGGTCGCGGTAGTCCTGCAGCAGCAGGGTGATCCGGTCCTGCAGGCCGGCGGCCGCCACGCGCTGGCTGGCCAATGCATGCTGTTCGCGCGAGATCGTGGTGGTGGTGACATGCGCGCCGTAGTGGCGCGCCGCATGCAGCGCGAAGCCGCCCCAGCCGGTGCCGATCTCGATCACGCGGTCGCCAGGCTGCAGCGCCAGCTTGCGGCAGACGGCGTCGAGCTTGCGGTACGACGCCGTATCCAGGTCGTCGTCCGGCGAAGCGAACATGGCGGACGAATACATCAGGTCCGGCGACAGGAACAGGCCGAAGAAATCGTTGCCCAGGTCGTAGTGCGCCGCGATGTTGCGCCGGCTGCCCTCCCGAGTATTGCGGCGGAGTGCGTGCCAGCTGCGCAGCGCCCAGCCCCCCAGTCGCGCGAGTCCGCCTTCCATGCCGTCGAGCAGGGCGCGGTTGCGCACCAGCAGCCGCACCAGGCCGACCAGATCGTCGCACCGCCACAGCCCCTCGATGTACGCCTCGCCCGCGCCGACGCTGCCCTGCGCGGCGACCGCGCGGTAGAACGCCGGGTCGTCGATCCACAGGTGCACGGCCGGCAGCGCGCCGTCGCCGGACTTGCCGAAGCGGTGCTCGCCCAGCGCGTCGCTCACCACCAGCACGCCATGGTCCAGCGCATCCAGGTGCGCCAGCAACCGCGAGCGCAGCAGCCGGTCCAGGGCGCCATAGGAAGGTGCTGCGGAAACGTCGACGATCTGGTTCATGGGGTCTCGGGGGCAAGGGGGGAGTGGTCGTAGACAGGCGTCCGCTTCAGCCAGAGGCGCAGCGCCTGCCAATGGATGCCGCCGATCACCTGCGCGGTCATCAACGGATAGCGCCACAGCACGCGCGCCAGCGACCTCCCGTCCAGGGGGCGCCTGAGCAGCGTCAGCGTGGCATCGAACGCGCGCTCACCGCCGCGGTCCACCCGCATGTGCACGCGCAGCGCCTCATCCGGGGTGCCGAAGCGCCAGCGGTACGCGCAGTCCATCGGCAGGAACGGCGACACATGGAACGCCTTGTCGAAGCCCCATTCCCAGCCGTCGCCGTGCGGCACGCCGTCGCGGACCGGCAGCACGTAGCTGTGTCGCTCGCGCCAGGGCGTGTTGGTGATCTCGGCCAGCACTGCCTCCAGCGTCGTGCCGTCCGGCCGGAAGCAATAGTAGAAACTCACCGGATTGAACACGTAGCCGCCGTAGCGCAGGTGCGTCAGCAGGCGAACCGGGCCCTGTGGGCGATGGCCGAGCTGGCGTTCGACGCGGTCGCGCACCGCCTCCGCCAGCGGCCGGTCGTGCGGCGCCAAGTAGTCGCGGCGACGGAATTCGGCCAGGTTGCGGCGATCCACCGACCACAGCCAGCGCCGGTCGAACACCCGGTCCAGTTCGTCCAGGTCGAGATACAGCTGCGCCATGCGGTAGCGGAACGCATGCGGCCGCGGCGCATGCCGGCGATGGCGTACCCAGCCTTCGTAGACGGCGCTGGCGAGTGGCGCGTTCACGCCGGCACCAGGGCATCTTCGTGCGCCGATGCAGTGGCGCGGGCCTCGAACGCGTCCACCAGTTCGCGCGCGCTGCGGATGCCGTCCTCGTGGAAGCCCCAGCCCCAGTAGGCGCCGGCAAACCAGGTGCGCCGCTGCCCCTGGATCTCCGCCTTGCGCTGCTGCGCCGCGACCATGGCATGGTCGTAGACGGGGTGGCGGTAGCGCATGCGGCGCAGGATGCGTGCGGGATCGATCGCCTCGCTGCGGTTGAGCGTGACCACGAACGGCTCGGGCGAGTCGATGCCCTGCAGCAGGTTCATGCAGTAGCTGACCGTGCACGGCGCGGTCGGATCGCGCGGCACGTGCGCGTTCCACGCCGCCCAGGCCTTGCGCCGGCGCGGCAGCAGGCGTGCATCGGTGTGCAGCACGGTGTCGTTCGACTGGTAGCGGATCGCGCCCAGGATGCCGCGCTCGCGCGCGTCGGCATCGTGCAGCAGCCGCAGCGCGTCGTCGCTGTGGCAGGCCATCACCACGTGGTCGAACCGTTCCGTGCCGGTCGCCGTCATCACGCCCACGCGGTCCTCGCAGCGCAGCACCGCGTGCACCGGCGTGGCGATGCGCTCCTGTACCTGCCAGCGCCGACGCAGGGCGGCGACATACGTGGCGGAGCCGCCGGTCACCACCCGCCACGGCGAGCGTTCGCCCAGCGTCAGCATGTGGTGGTTGGCCATGAACCGGACCAGGTAGCGCGCCGGAAACGCCAGGATGCCCTGCGGCGGCGACGACCATAGCGCCGACGCCATCGGCACCAGGTGCTCGTCGCGGAACATCGCCCCGTAGCCGCCCCGCTCGAGATACTCGCCCAGCGTCGGGCCGGTGGCGTCGCCCTCGAGCAGCTCGGGCGCTTCGCGGTAGAAGCGCGCCAGGTCACGCAGCATGCCCCAGAAACGCGGCGACACCAGGTTGCGGCGCTGGCAGAACAGGGTATCCAGCGAGGTCGCGTTGTATTCCATGCCGCTGCGTTCGCTGTGCACGGAGAAGCTCATCGTCGTGGGCTGCGACGCGACGCCCAGTTCGTCGAACAGCCCGCACAGCAGCGGGTAGTGATGCGGATTGAAGACGATGAAGCCGCTGTCGATCCGGTATTCGCGACCGGCCTGTTCCACCGTGTGCGTATGGGTGTGGCCGCCCAGGTAGTCGTTCGCCTCGAACAGCACCACCTCGTGCCGCTGCGACAGCCACCATGCCGAGGCCAGCCCGGCGATGCCCGATCCGATGACCGCGATACGCATGCTCAGCGCCTCGCCTTGGCCAGCACCCACGCGGGTACGGGCTTGAGGTCGCGCACCAGCCCCAGCAGCGCCATCGCGCGCAGGCCGTACCAGGTCAGGTCGATCTCCCACCAGCGGAACCCCTGCCGCGCCGTGCCGGGGAAGAAGTGATGGTTGTTGTGCCAGCCCTCGCCGAAGGTCAGCAGCGCCAGCCACAGGTTGTTGCGACTGTCGTCGCGCGTGTCGAAGCGGCGCTTGCCGAAGCGGTGCGCCAGCGAGTTGATGGTCACCGTGGCATGGAACAGCACCACGGTCGAGATGAAGAAGCCCCACACCAGCATCTGCCCGCCGCTGGTGCCCCAGTGGGGCGCGATCCGCTCGAGCAGCGCGCCCAGCGCGTACAGCGCGGCCGCCAGCATGACCGGCACCACGGTGTCGTAGCGGTCCAGCCAGCGCAGTTCGGGGTAGCGCGCCAGGTCGGGAATGCGCGACCAGTCGGTGCGGAAGCCGTCGCGGGTCAGGAACCATCCCGCATGGCTGCGCCAGAATCCATGCACCGCCGGCGAATGCGGATCGGCCGGCGTGTCGGCATGCCGATGGTGGTTGCGGTGGTGGGCGGCCCACCACAGCGGACCGCGCTGCACGCTGGACGCCCCGATCAGCGCGAACACGAACTGCAGCACGCGCGAGGTCCGGAAGGTGCGGTGCGAGAAGTAGCGGTGATAGAACCCGGTGATGGCGAACATGCGCACGGCGTACAGGGCCACGGCCACGATCACCGCCACCGGCGAGACGCCGACCCAGAACACCGCCAGGCAGGCCAGGTGCAGGCCGATGAAGGGCACCGCGCGCAGCCAGTCGATGCGCTCGCCATCGCCTTCCACGACGTCCGGCGACTGCGTGTCGAACCAGCGCCGCAGCGCGGCCGTCAGGCGCGGTGCCGGCGGTGGAGTGGGGGAGTCGCTGGCCGGCATCGGAAGGTCTCGATCACTTGGACCCGTACTACGGGCCAATGCCCGCATTGGATGCGTGAAGGCCGCCCGTCACGCGCACTGGCGCACCAGCGGCGTGGCCAGCGCGTCGCGCAATGCGCGTGCATCCGCAGGCGCGGCCGGTTGCGGGAACACGATGCGCACGTCCTGGTGCCGGCCCCGGCGGTCGCGGATCGTGGCGATGCCGGCGAACTCCAGCAGCCGCTGATCGGCGTTGGCATAGGTCAGCTGCATGGTCGGGGCGATGAAGCCGTACCAGCGGTCCAGCGTCATCGACATGCGCTGGGCCGGGATGCCGTTCCAGCGCACGACGGGCCCCGGATCCAGCTTGACCGGCACGAAGGCGAAGCGGCTGGGCAGCAGGAACGGCTGGGTCACGTCGCGCCCCGCACGCAGCGCCTCCCAGTGCAGACGCACGCTGGCGTCGAAGCCGGCATCGATGACCGCGCCCGCGGGTACCGGCACCACTTCCTCCCGAGTGCGGGCATCGGAGCTCGCCCTGACGTAGACCACGCGTCCCCGGTCGCTGCTGCGCACGCCTTCCCGGTAGCCGTCGCGGGCGTCCTCGAAGTCGAAGTCCGGCGCCTGCGCCGCGCCGCGCTCCACCACGGTCTTGCGCGCGAACGCACGGCCGTCCGGACAGCGGTAGAGCACCAGCCGGCGGGCGGCGCCGTCCTGGCGGTAGCGCCAGTGCGACTCGCGGTACACCACGGTGTCGCTCTTGCGGGCGTAGGCGGTGGCCTCCTGGCGCAGGATGTCGGCGTTCGCCGGCGCGACGGGGCTGGCCAGGGCCACGACAGCCAGCAGCGCCAGGGTGGAGGATGTACGGTGGGTCATGGCATGGGTGGGTCGATGAGGGCCCGAGGGCCTACGCGCGGCGGCGGCGGCCGGATGCGACCGCACCCGGGCAGGCGGTGCATCCGGAGGCCGGTCATCTTCGTAGAGGCCGCCATCACGAGACGCAACCGGACCTGGCATACCATGCCCATCGACCTCACAAGGAGACCGTCGCCCCTGCGGGCGGCCCGGCCCGTGTCCACTCCCGTCCCCGTGACCCGCGACACCCACGACTGGACCGGCGACATGCTCGCCGTGGCCCGCGTGCGCTGCCGCACCAGCTTCATGCGCATCTACGACCACTTCATGCCACGGCTCTGCCTGTACCTGCGCGGGCTGGGCAGTCCGGAGGCGGTGGCCGAGGAACTGGCGCAGGAAGCGCTGCTGCGGCTGTGGCAGCGCGCCGACATGTACGATCCCCAGCAGGGTGCGGTATCCACCTGGCTGTTCCGCATCGGCCGCAACCTGCACATCGACCGCGTACGGCGCGAGCCGGGCTGGGTGCAGATCCTGGAAGACGGCGGTCCGGCGAACGACGAGGAGCTGGCGCGGCCGTTCACCTCGGCCGAGGACCACGTCGAGCATGCCCACCTGCAGCGCCGCATCGAGGAGCTGCCCGCCGTGCAGGCGCGGCTGATGCGCATGTCGTACTTCGAGGCCAAGAGCCACCAGGAAATCGCCGACGAGCTGCAGATGCCGCTGGGCACCGTGAAGTCGCACCTGCGCCGCGCGTTCCTGCGGCTGCAGGGTCAAGTAAGAGGTCAGTCGTGAACCCGCACCATCATCTCGATCCTTCCACGGTGGTCAGTTACGCCGCCGGCGCACTGGCGGTCGAAGTGGCGATCGTAGCCGCCACCCACCTGGAAACCTGCGCCCACTGCCGCGCACGCGTGGACGAGGCCGAGCGCTTCGGCGGCCAGCTGGTCGAGCAGCAGCAGCCTGCCGGCGTGGACGCCGCGCGCCTGGCCGGGCTGCGCGCGTCCATCCTCGATCGGCTCGACGAGGCGCCCGCGCCGGTTGCCGCACCGCCCGCGCGCACCGCGCCGTACGAGGATGACGATCGCCTGCCCACGCCGCTGCATCCCTATTTCGGCACCTCGTACCGTGCGCTCAAGTGGCGCTGGATGGCGCCGGGCGTGCATTGCATCCGCGCACCCAACACCAGGGGCGGCTCGCTGCTGCTGCTGAAGATCGGTCCGGGCCGCAGCATGCCCGTGCACAGCCACGGCGGCACCGAACTCACGCAGATCCTGCGCGGCGCCTACCATGACGCACTGGGCCACTTCGCCCCCGGCGACGTGGCCGACCTGGACAGCGACGTCGAACACCAGCCGGTGACCGTGCCCGGCACCGCCTGCATCTGCGTGTCCGCCCTCGACGCGCCCCTGCGCTTCCCCGGCTGGTTCGCGCGCAAGCTGCAGCCGCTGTTCAAGCTGTAGGCGCACGAGCCGGCGCCTTGCCGGAATCGCCGTGATCGCCTAGCGTCTGCACAGCGAAGCAAGGAGTGCGGGCGATGAAAGCGCAGGGACGGCGGGGGTGGAAGCGTGGCCTGGTGCTACTGATCGGAATGACCGCATCCGCGGCTGCGGTTGCTGCGCCACCATGGTCGAGCATCGGCGACCGTGTGCACTACGCGCTCGAAGGTGGCGGTGATGCGCTGTCGGAAACAGGGGCATCGCTCACGGTGCAATCGAAACCGGGTGGCAGCAGCGGTTTCGGTGGTGCGGCGACCGTCATCGACGCCGTGCCGTACCGAAAGAAGCGCGTGCGCCTGTCAGGCATCATCAGTGCGAAGGACGTCGAAGGCACCGCAGGTCTGTGGCTGCGTGCCGATGGTCCGTCAGGTTCGGTGGCATTCGCCAACAGCGAACGAGCCCCGGTGTCCGGCAATGCCGATGCGGTACCGCGCGGGATCGAGATCTACGTTCCCGCCCCTGCGGACAAACTGCTGGTCGGCCCGCTGCTGGTCGGCAAGGGACGCATGACGGTCCGCGCGTTGCGTCTGGCCGTCGTACCTCCATCCCCCGACGACGAAGTGCCACCGGCGCGCATCGTGGATGAAGCAGTCCGGTTGATCCGGGCGCACGCACTGAACGCCGAACGCATCGAGTGGAACCAGGCGCAGGCCGACATCGCACGGGACATGAAGCATGTCCATGACGCCGACGCCGCCTATGCCGTGATCCGGCAGGTACTCGCCAAGCTGGGTGACCGCCACAGCGGCCTGCTGCCGCCACAGGACTTCCAGCGGTTTTCCTCGGAGGGAAAGCCATCCTTCACGCCAATGGTGGAGGTGCGCGAGCGGGTGGGCATCGTGTCGGTTCCGGCATTCTCCGGCACCGACAAGACGGCGGCCGTAGCGTTCGCGAATGAGCTTGCCGGATTGATTGCAGCCCGCGCGCGGCAGGCGCCCTGCGGTTGGGTCGTCGATCTGCGCGGCAACCAGGGCGGCAGCATGTGGCCCATGCTGTCCGGCTTGTATTCCCTACTGGGCAACGCGACGCCCGGCTACTCCCGCGATCGGGAGGGTCGACAGGATGCGTGGAAAGTCGCGCCTCCCGGCGTGTCGACACCCGACTTGTCCGCGGCCCCTGTCGTGGTGGTCACGGGCGGCAAGACGGCCAGTTCCGGTGAGGCCGTGGCGATCGCGTTCCGCGGGCGTCCGAAGACGCACAGCGTCGGACAACCCACGTTCGGCGTCAGCACCAGCAATGGCATGTATCCGTTGCCCGGCGGAGCACGCCTCAAGTTGACCGACGCGCGTTTCGTCGACAGGACGGGGCAGGCGTACGGTGACGCCGTCATGCCCGACGACGTGGTGCCGGAAGATGAGGCGGTCGCTCATGCCGTCGCTTCCCTGGCGGGCTGCGCACGCTGAGGACTTCCCGGCTTGTGCCCGGCAGCGGTGGGTCGCGAAGGTCTCCGGATTGCTGAATCCAAACCGCTGGCGTACGCGTAAAGGTTCGCCAGATCATCCGGATTCGGATCTCCGATGGCTTTTTTTGACCGCGATCAGGACAGTCCTGCCGTCCTGATGTCCGCAACGGCGCTGCTCCGGGCAATAGCTTCACGTATCCGTCTCATCGCCTGAGCGACCGCCCGATAAGATGACCCCATGCAACTGAAAGACAAGCTGGCGATCCTTGCCGACGCGGCCAAGTACGATGCGTCATGCGCCTCCAGCGGGGCGGGCAAGCGGCATTCGCTGGGCAAGGGCGGGATCGGCAGCACCGAGGGCATGGGCATCTGCCATTCGTACACGCCCGACGGGCGCTGCGTGTCGCTGCTGAAGATCCTGCTGACCAACTTCTGCATCTATGACTGCGCTTACTGCGTCAACCGCGTGTCCAGCAACGTGCCGCGCGCCCGGTTCGCCACCGCGGAGGTGGTGCGGCTGACACTGGAGTTCTACAAGCGCAACTACATCGAGGGGCTGTTCCTCTCCAGCGGCATCATCCGCAACGGCGACTACACCATGGAGCAGCTGGTGGAAGTCGCGCGCAGCCTGCGCGAGGACCACCGCTTCGCCGGCTACATCCACCTGAAGACCATTCCCGAGGCCTCGCCCGAACTGCTCGCCGCGGCCGGCCGTTACGCCGACCGCCTGAGCATCAACGTGGAACTGCCGACCGAAGCCGGCCTCAAGCAACTGGCGCCGCAGAAGGAAGCGCAGGGCATCCGCGACGCCATGGGCGAGCTGCACTGGCGCATCCAGGCGGCGAAGCCGGAGAAGAAGGAGGCCCAGCAGCCCAGGCGCAAGCGCCCGCCGAAGTTCGCACCCGCCGGGCAGAGCACGCAGATGATCGTCGGTGCCGACGGCGCCGACGACCGCGCCATCCTGACCAGCAGCGATGCGCTGTATCGCCAGTTCCGCATGCGTCGCGTGTACTACTCCGCCTTCAGTCCGATCCCCGATGCGTCTACCCAGCTGCCCCTGCGTGCGCCACCGCTGCAGCGCGAGCACCGGTTGTACCAGGCCGACTGGCTGCTGCGGTTCTACGGTTTCGACGTCAAGGAGATCGTCGACGACGCCAACGGCCCGCGCGACGGCATGCTCGACCTCGATATCGATCCCAAGCTGGCGTGGGCGCTGCGGCACCCGGACCGGTTCCCGGTCGACCTCAACACCGCGCCGCGCGAGATGCTGCTGCGCGTGCCGGGACTGGGCGCACGCAACGTGCAGCGCATCGTCGACTCGCGTCGCCAGGGCCGCCTTCGGGTCGCCGATCTGGCACGACTGCGCGCGCCCCTGCAGAAGGTGCTGCCGTTCGTCGTGCTGCTCGACCACCATCCGCGCCAGCGGCTGGACGATACGGAGCGGTTGCGGCGGGAACTGGCGCCGGCGCCGCGCCAGGCCGACCTGTTCGGCTGAGCGGCGATGTTCCGCGCCACCGTGACGCCCGCGTGGGATCTGGATGCCTGGCGTGCGCAGGCCCGCCAGGCCTGGGAGGCCGGTTTGCCGCCCGAGTCGGTGGAGTGGCAGGCCGATGCGCAGGGCGAACTGCTCGCCGCCGCGCGCGTGGACGACCAGCCCGTGCAGCGGACCGGGCTGTCGGTCCCGAGCGAGTTCATGGCCTTCGCCGCGTCCGTGCTGTGCCATCGCGACACCGGCCGCCATGCGCTGCTCTATCGCCTGCTGTGGCGGATCGGCAACGGCGAACGCGCGCTGATGGACAGAGCCACCGATGCCGACGTACACCGCGCGACGCGCTGGGCACAGGCGGTACGCCGGGACAGCCACAAGATGAAGGCGTTCGTCCGCTTCCGCCAGGTGCAGGGCGAGGACGACACCTACATCGCCTGGTTCGAGCCGGAGCATTACATCGTCGATCGGGTGGCGCCGTTCTTCATGCGCCGCTTCGCCGGCATGCGCTGGGCCATCCTGACGCCTTACCGCAGCGTGCAGTGGGATGGCGCCGACCTGTGGGCGGGCGAGGGCGCGCAGCGCAGCGATGCGCCGGCCGACGATGCCGAGGACGCGCTGTGGCGGACCTACTACGCCAACATCTTCAATCCCGCGCGCCTCAACACGCGGATGATGCGGCAGGAGATGCCGCAGAAATACTGGAAGCACCTGCCGGAAACGCATCTGCTGCCCGAGCTGATTCGGGATGCCGGCCGTCGCGTCCGCGAGATGGACGAACGCGAGGCCCAGGCGCCCCGGCGGCGCATCCCCGCACGCAGACCGCGCGAGGACTGAAACCGGCCCGGCACCGCGAGGCACCGGGCCGGGGCGGATCAGAACTTCCAGCCCACGCGGGCGTAGTAGAAGCCACCGTTGAAGCCGTAAGGCGAATGCACCGGGTAGGCCGCGCCGGCCACCGCCGCGCCCCACGGATTGTCATCCGGGGTTTCGTCGAACAGGTTCTGCGCGCCGACGTTGACGTACAGGCCCGAGGCGAACTTCCAGCCCACTTCCGCATCCACGATCAGCGAACTGCCTTCGTAGATCGGCAGGCCGCCGTCCTCCACGGTGATCGCGCCGCTGTCCAGGTGGTCCTCGTACCACGAGCCGTAGTAGCCCAGGCGCACGTTGGCGTGGAACACCTCGCGCTGGTGGTTGACGCTGAAGTAGCCCTTGGTCTTCGGCAGCGATTCCTCGATCTTGTAGACGCGGGCCTCGTTGATGAAGTTGGGGTCGTAGCGGTCCACTTCGGTCTTGTTCCAGTTCGCCGCCAGCGAATAGGTGGTCTTGCCGCCGAAGTGATCGGTTTCCACGCTCGTCACCAGGTCCACGCCGGTCGTGGTGGTGTCGAACGCGTTGCCGAAGTAGGTCACCGAACTCAGCGACGCTGCCTCCGGATTGCCCGACGCCACCAGGGCGTCGCGTTCGGCCGGGGTCAGCGCGAAGCTGGTGCTCAGCGCGATGCGGTCCTCCACCTCGATGCGGTAGCCGTCCAGCGTGACCAGCCAGTCGCCGCTGCTCCACACCATGCCGAGCGAGAGGTTCTTCGACTCCTCGGGCGTCAGGGCCTGCGCGCCCTTGAGGATGGCGATGGGGTTGGTGGGCGGCAGCGTGGCGATGTCTTCCAGCACGCTGCCGTTGAATGCGGTGCTGATCTGGCTGATGTTGGCCTGGCCCGGCGTCGGCGCGCGGAAGCCGGTGTTGTAGGCGCCACGCAGGGCGAACGTGTCGGAGACGTCGAAGCGCGCGGTGAGCTTGCCGTTGGTGGTGCTGCCGAAATCGTCGAAGTCCTCGTGGCGCACGGCGGCGGCCAGCAGCAGCTGTTCGGTGAACTGCGCTTCCATGTCCAGGTAGACCGCCCAGTTCCTGCGGTCCCACTCGCCCGCAGTGCGCGGGCTGAAGCCGTTGAAACCGTTGGAGCCCAGGGCGAAGCCCTGCTCGGTCAGCGGGCCGATGCCGGTGGACGCCGCGTCGCCGGCCTTGACCTCGAAACTTTCCTCGCGCCATTCCGCACCGGCGGACAGCCGCACGGGCTGCGCGGTGAAGGTGGTTTCGATATCGCGGCCGACATCGAAGTTCACGCCCTTCTCGGTCTGCGTGTTGCCGCCGGGGTTGAAGCGCAGGCCAGCGGGCTGTGCGGCACCGAGCGATGCGTTGACGGTGTTGTAGATGGTGAAGTCGATGTCGTTGCGGCCGTAGGTCACGCTGGCGTCCCAGTGCCAGTCGTTGCCCCAGGTGCCCTTGACGCCACCGACCACCGACATGTCTTCCAGGCTGCCGCCGAAGCGCGGGGTGAAACCGCCCGGCAGGGTCGACAGGAAGGTGAAGCAGTTCGACGGCAGCGCGGACACGGCCGCGCTGACCGTGCTGTACGGGATCAGGTTGCCGTTCGCGTCGCGCAGGGCGATGGTCGGGCAGGTACCCACGCCGGTGGTGTTGCCGATCAGCAGCGTTTCGCCGCCGTCGTTGGAGTAGACGCCCGAGCGCGCGGTGGGGTCGCGGAAATAGAACCCGCCGTCGACCTCGCGTTGCGCGTAATTGCCGAACAGGTAGACATCGACGCTGTCGCCGGTGATGCCCAGGTTGGCGACGAACTTGAGGTCGTCGTCCACCTTCGGCGAGCCCCAGATCTGCGCCGGTACCGGCACGCCCGGATAGCCGGCGGCGATGGCCGCAGCGGCATCGTCGCGCTGCACGCTGCGCGAGGTGTCGTCGGCCTGGCGCCATTCGGCGGTGAGCGTGGCATAACCGCGTTCGGTCAGCGGCAGGCCGATCTGCGCGGAGTACTGGGTGGTGAAGCCGTCGCCCTCGTAGTACTGCCCGGCGAAGGCCTCGAACGCGCCGCCTTCGCTGATCTTCTTCAGACCGAAGTTGATGACGCCGGCGATGGCATCCGAGCCGTACTGCGCCGCCGCGCCGTCGCGCAGCACTTCCACCTGTTCCAGCGCCATCGACGGGAACACCGACAGGTCGGGGCCCTGCGAGCCGTCGGACAGGCCATGGCCGAGGAAGGTGATCACGGCGGAACGATGGAAGCGCTTGCCGTTGACCAGCACCAGGGTGTTGTCCGGCGGCAGGCCGCGCAGGTTGGCGGGACGGACCAGGCTGGCGGCGTCATCGATCGGGATGGTGCTGACATTGAATGAGGGCACCAGCACGCGCAGCTGGTCGAGTGCATCGGTGGCGCCCTGGTTGCGGAATTCCTCCGCGCTGATGATGTCGATCGGCACGGCGGAGGAGGACACGGTGCGCGGCTGGCCACGGCTGCCCAGCACGGAGACCGTGTCGAGCGTGGTGGCTTCCTCTGCGGGTGGCGTTGTCGCCGGCGCGGGTGGGGGTTCCGTCGTCTGCGCGATGGCGGTGCTGCTGCCGACCAGGGTGGCGGCGGCGAGGGCCCATTTCACTGCGGATGCCAATGGCGTGCTCGAAACACGTACGTGCGGTTTCTCTCTGTTGCCCATGCGGTGCGCCCCTTGAATGTGCCGTGTGGTGTCGAAGTTGTTCTTGCGCGAGTGCAGTCAGCGGCCACGCAGATACCACCCGCACTCCGGGTAGTGGGCGTTACACATTTCTGTCATCGCCTTGCTACCGCCTGCACCTTAGGCGGCAGCAAACCGCTTGAAACGAGGCATGGATCACACGATGGCGCGGTGCACAACGAAAGTAATCGCCGTTCCGTGCTGTGTTCTTCGCACGCTTTTCACGCGATGCCCTGCACGCGAACGGTGCGCGTCGCGCCGACGTCGTGCAGTGGCGCTGCATACACGCATGTACGTGCATGGGAAAGGATCGGATATCGGCCAGTAACTCGAAACGCACCGCATGCGTGCGTTCGCCGTCCGACTTTCGCACCATGCGGATTCGCGCCGGATTGCATCCGAATGCATTGGCGCGGGAACCTTGTCGTCTTCAGGGGGGCATCGTCCAGCGTGCAGATGCGGATGGCTGGCACGCAGATTGAGCCACGTTCAAGGCTGACTTGCGAAATGCTCGCTTCGCGCCACGCATCCTGCCGCGTAGCATCGCGCCAGCCCTTGGAGGAGGCACCGACATGCTGCGCGCCACAGGTGTACTGCTGCTTTCCTGTCTTGCCGCCAGCGGCGTGGCGGGTGAACCCGGGGATCTCCCCATCCCTTTCCCGCAGCGATGGACGCCGCCTGCGCTAAGCAGTGACCAATACGAATCGTCGCCCGTGTTCTCCCCGGACGGTCGCGAGCTCTTCTTCTTCCGCGCGCCGCCGTCGTTCGACCGTTATCGCCTGCTGACTTCGCAGTGCGAAGGCGGGAGATGGCGTGCGCCACGCGAGCCGGCCTTTGCCGGCGCAGCCGACGCGCTGGAGACCGATCCCGCCTACAGCCACGATGGCACGTGGCTGTATTACGCCAGCGACCGCGCGAACAAGGACGACCTGGACATCTGGCGCGTGCAGCGCCACGCCGACGGCCGCTTCGGCGAACCCGAACGGCTGCCTGCACCGGTGAATTCGCCGCAGACCGAATTGCTGCCACGGCCGCTGCCCGATGGCCGTCTGCTGTTCGGGTCGCATCGCCCGGGAGGTGTCGGTAGGCGTGATCTTTATATCGCCACGCCGCATGTCGACGGGAGCTGGGATGTCGCGCCGCTGCCGGCACCGGTCAACACGGCGGCCGATGAGTACGAGGCCGATCTCGCGCGCGATGGCCGGGTACTGGTGGTGGTCGCCAATCGCGGCACCCGCTCGCACCTGTATGTCTACGATCTCGACGGCGATGCGTGGCGCGAACGCGGTCGCGTTCCGGCGCGCGACGATGTCTTCCAGGTGGGGCCGTTGCTGTCGCCGGACGGAAGACGGCTGCTGTTCGCGCAGGCCGATGGCGAGGCATCGGGCGAGTTCTTCCTGGTCGATCTTGCGCCGGGAGCCGACATGGCGTGGCCCCCGGCGTGCGGGGATGGGCGTGCGGATCAGCCGCGCAGTTCGACCACCGGCGAGAATCCGCCGTAGACCATGCGTTGACCGTCGAACGGCATCGGCGGATTGTCCTTGTTGGAGGGGTCCATGCGCGGGTCTTCCATCATCTTCTGCATGCCGGCATCGCGCGTGGCCTTGTCGGGCCACTCCACCCACGAGAACGCCACCGTCTCATCGCCCTTCGCCTGCACGGCCTTGCGGAAGTCAGTGACCTTGCCGTCGGGCACGTCGTCGCCCCACGCTTCGATGATGCGCGTGGCACCGTAGCCCATGAAGATGGTGTCGAAGGTGGTGGCGTAGTCGGTGAAGGCCGCCTTGCCGGCGGTGGGCGCGGCGATGATGAAGCCGTCCACGTAGGACATGGCGGTGGCCGCATCGCCGAGTTCCAGCGTCGGCACGAAGCCCCCGTAGATCAGCCGCTTGCCGTCGAACGGCATCGGATTGTGTTCCGGCGACATGCGTGGGTCGTCCATCATCTTCTTCATGCCGGCGTCGCGCGTGGCCTTGTCGGGCCATTCGATCCAGGAAAACACCACCGCCTCGTCGTCCTTCGCCTGGACGGCCCTGCGGAAATCGGTGACCTGGCCGTCGGGCACGTCGTCGCCCCAGCACTCGACGACACGCGTCGCACCCAGCTCGATGAACACGGGATCGCCGAGGCTGGCGTGGTCGATGAACTTCGGCTTGTTGGCGGTGGGCACGGCGGCCACGAAACCATCGATGTACGGCATGGAACTCCTCCGGGATGCGGCGCCGGCATGGCGCCTTCCTGAACGCGACGAATGGCCACGGAAGAATTCGACAGGCGGTTGGCCGCTGCGTGGCGGTGCGGGCGTTGAACCTGCCACGATCGAAACGAAGGTGGCGTGATGGCGGTTTCTGCAACGGGCGCGGTGCCGCGCCGGCCGGGCCTGTGGGGCATCGGCAGCGGTATCTGGATGTGGGGTCTGCTGGCCCTGGTGGGCGTGGGGTTCTGGAACACCTATTTCAGCCGCCTGGCACTGGCCGATGCGGTCACCCACCTGCATGCCGGCCTGATGCTGGCCTGGGTGGCCATGCTGCTGGCGCAGCCCTGGCTGATCCGCACGCGACGCATCGCGGCGCATCGGCAGATCGGTCAGTTCTCCTACGGCGTGATGCCCGGCGTGCTGCTGACCGCGCTGTGGCTGTCGCACCTGCGTATCGCGGCCGCCCCGCCGGAGATGTTCGGCCTGCAGGCGATGCTGTTGTACCTGGGCATGGCGGCGTCGCTGATGCTGGCGCTGTTCTGGGGTCTGGCCATCAGGCATCGGCGCGAACCTGCCCTGCACGCGCGCTACATGGTCGCCACCGCGCTGGTGATGATCGACCCCGCCGCCGCGCGGCTGATGCTGGCGGTGCTGCCGGAAGGCGCGCGCTTCAATCCGTCATGGGGCGGGTATGCGCTGACGTTCGCGATCCTGGCGGTGCTGATCGCGTTCGATCGTACGGCGCCGCGCGGGCGCAGCGTGTTCCGCTTCGTCGCCGTGGTGTTCGCGCTGAACTTCGTGCTGATGCATGTGGTGCCCGGCACGTCGGCGTGGCAGTCGTTCGCACGTGCGTGGGGCGGCCTCGGCGGATGAGGCCGGTCAGCGTTGCAGGCAGTGCCGGTAGCGTTCGTCCACGCGCGTGGCGAACCAGGCCGTGGTCAGCTCGCGGGTGATCTTGGGGCTTTCCAGCTTGATGCCCGGGATCATCGCCCGCGGCAGCGGCTTGCCCGCGCGCGCTTCGGCCAACGCGTAGACGCGCGCGTACAGGTCGGTATCGCCGAAGTCCAGCCGGTTTCCGCGCTCCAGCGCCTCGCGGATCGTCCGGTCGTCCATGCGCAGCGCGTCCGCCAGCTGGCGGACGGCGCGTTCGGTCTGCCCCGGCTTGCCCAGTGGCGCGCCGGGCGTCAGCAGGTCGCCGTCGAGCGCGAGCGTGGTGCCGGTGGCGATGCCGACCGCGCTCTGGAACGCCGCATTGCGGCTCGCATACCAGCCGGCGTTGTAGTCGGCGAAGCGATGCACCTTGCGCGTGTACGGCGTCTGGTAGCCCAGCAGATGGGCGATGCCGAAGTACATCCCGCCGCGTCGCGTGAACACTTCGTCGCGGATGCTGCCTTCGATCGGATACGGATAGCGCGAGGCATGGGCTTCGGCGAACGGAATGCCCACCTGCATCGGCCCGCCGGTCTGCACAGGGTTGAAGTCGGCGAACAACCGCTTGCCCAGCGGCACGCTGCCGATCATGTCCTCGTAGATGTCGCTGAGGTCGCGCTCGGTGCGCACGTTGCGCAGGCGGTCGGCGTAGGTGCGGCCATCCGGCGAACGCAGCGCCAATGCGGCTTCGACGACGAACTTCGGCACGTGCAGGGCAGCGGCGCGGCGGTCGATCTCGCCGCGCGCGATCTTCGGCAGGTTGGCGACGGCCGGATTGGCCACGTAGCCGGATTCCTGCTCGGTGACGGCGAGCACCGCGCAGATGTTCTCGGTGTTCGGCTCGATCCGCTGCGTGGCGAACGCGGTCTCGATATCGGCCGCCCAGCGCTCGCGGTCGGCGACCTTGGCCGGCATCCTGCGGACGATCTCGCTGCGGGTGTCGGCAGGGGGACGGGTCGGAGCCGGCGGTGCGGTCACGCAGCCGGCGAGCACCAGCAGGCCGGCCATCGCAAGGAGGCGATACTGCAATCGGCGGACGCGAGGCGATGTCATGCATGCAGCATACGGAGCGCGCCCTCCCGATGCACCACGGTCCTGTGCGGGCGTGGGCGGGTGTGGATAATCGGCATTCCCTCCCGCTGCCGCGACCCATGGATACCGCGCTCGACAACCCGTTCTGGTCCGCACTGGATTCGATCCACCGCGACATCGCGCTGCGCGAGGGCGACGTGGCGCGTTATCCCGCCGAGTTCGCGCCCTTCCTCGGCGTCGCGTCGGCGGAGGTGGAGATCGGCGATGCGTTCGCGCGTCTGGTGGCGCCCGAGGAAGCGGTGTATCTGCTCGGCGTGGCGCCGGCCACACCGGCAGGCTGGGTGCTGCGCGCGTTCCGGCCGCTCGCACAGATGGTGTGCGACGCACCGCTCGCGCCCAGCGATGGACCGGAGATCGTGCCGCTGGGCGACGCACACCGCGAGGACGTGCTGGCGCTGACCGCACTGGTGTATCCGCATTACTTTCGCCCGCGGACGATGGACATGGGGCGCTACTTCGGCCTCTATCGCGAGGGCAGGCTCGCGGCGATGATCGGCGAGCGCCTGGGCGACGACAGCCATCGGGAGATGAGCGCGATCTGCACGCATCCGGATTTCAACGGACACGGCTACGCCGGCCATCTCACCACCTGGCTGACCAACGACACGCTGGCGCAGGGGCGCCAACCGTTCCTGCATGTCAGCTACGAGAACCCTCGGGCGCTGGGCTTGTACGAGCGACTCGGGTACCGCGTGAGGCGCGATATCGGGTTCTGGTCGCTGCGGCGCGCGTAACGTCGCTGCGCTGGGCGTCAGGGAAGCAGCGAACCGCCCACGAGGGCAAGCACCACGCCCAGGCCCATGAAGGCCAAGCGGTGCAGGACGGGGAGCGGGGCGGTCGAACGATGCATGTCGCTATCCAAACCTGAGCGGCGCGAACGCGCCGTGAAGCCCCTGTATCCGTTCAACGCCGCGACCGCAAAGGACCGGCCAGCCTGCATTACCCGGCGATCGGACAGCCATCCGCCGCGCAGCCGGCAGCGGCAGGGCGGGCCGGTTGCGTCTCTTCCAGGGCTGCGATGGCCTGCGCTTCATGCACCAGCGTCGCGATCTGCGCGCCCAGCACCAGGTCCCCGACCTGGCCGAAATGCTGATGGCGGATCCGGCCGGTCGCGTCGATCAGCACGAGCGTCGGCGTGCCGCGCATGGCGTAGGCCTCCATCGTCTGCGGGATCGGGCCCGGCGTGCCGGGGCGGTCCACACCGACCGGGAAGGCGATGCGGTATTCGTGCAGGAAGGCTTCGAGTGCCACCGGCGTCATCGCCGCGTGGTGTTCGAACACGGTATGCAGGCCGACGACCGCGACCTGGTCCGCAGGGAACGTCGCATGCACGCGCGATGCCTGCGGCAGGCCGTGCGACACGCAGCCCGGGCACAGCATCTGGAAGGCTTCCAGCACGATGACCTTGCCGCGCAGGGCGTCCAGCGACAGGGGACGGGATGTGTTGAACCAACGGTCCACCTGCCAAGGTGGCGCCGGGCGATCAATGGCGTTCATGAGGAAGTTCTCGTGGGGTCGCGGCCGGCCCGATGCGGGCCGGCGCGAGCAGGGAGCGATTACTGGTTCGGCTTGCCGGGCAGGCTGAGGTTGCCGGAAGCGACCTTGAACACGTCCACCACGCACAGCAGCGGCGCGTGCACACTGGCGTTGACGCGCAGGCCGGCGGTGACGCCGTCGAAGCTGCCGGCGGTGACCACGCCGATATCGTCGAACGGCACTTTCACTTCGACCGTTTCCGCATTGAGCGTGGGGCTCCAGCCAGGACTGTCGAGCAGGATCGGAAAGCCCGGCCAGGTCTTCGGCAAACGTGGCTTGCTGCCTTCGGGAATGTCGACCACGCCCAGCGCCCCGGGACCGCAGGCCTCGTTCGGTTTCAGCACGACCCAGTGGCTGTGCCAGAGGTTGCCGTCGTTGTCGAGCCTGCCGTCGCCGTTCTCGTCGTACAGCGGCGTGTCGTCGAAGTCGGGATGCGCGGTGACGGCCATCGCCAGGATGCCGGCGCCTTTGTCGAAGCCGACCTCGTACGGATCGATGGTGGTCGGCCACACGTAGGAGAACACGTCGCTGCCGGCGAGCTTGCCGGTCGCGGCGGGCGTGCTCTTGCCGGCCTTGCCGGACACGGCCATGTGGAAGGTCGCGATGTTCTTCTCGGTGGTGATCTTGGTGTGCACGATGTCGAAATCGGCGGTCACCGCCTTGTCGGCCGTGGACGCGATGCCGCCGCTGTGGGCCTTGCCGTCGTGGGCGTGCACGCCGCCGATGGCCAACGCGAGCGCGGCGGCCAACGCGAAACGTCGGGTGGTGTTCTGGCGCATAATCGAGTTCCTCTTGCTTGCTCTTTCCGGGTGGGTGGGAGGTACCGGGCGGCGTCCGATGGCAGTCGGGCGCCGCCCATCTTTTTCCGCCTAGGGCGGAGTCGGTTGGCGGAAGCGTGCCACGCTTCCCAGCCGTTTTTCGTCGTCGGCGGGCTGCTGTTCCGCGCAGTCCACGCGCAGCTCCGGATCGCCGAAGGCCTTGTCCAGCAACGCGCAGACATGCGGCGCGTCGGGCCGGCCAGACGCGAAGGGGCGGAAGAACTCGCAGCTCAGGCACGTGCGCAGGCCGGTGGCCAAGCCTTGTTCCTGCGCTTCGTTGACCAGCAACTGGGTGACACGCAACAGCGCACCGAGGTCGGCGTCGCCCAGCGATTCGACCAGCGAACCCATGCCCTGGTCCGGCCGTTGCAACTGCGTGGCCATGCGCGAGCCGGCCGAGGTCAGCTTCACGCGGGCGGCGCGCGCATCGTCGGGGTCGGGTGTGCGGCGGATCCATTGCTTGCCTTCCAGCGCCCTCAGCGAGTCGCTGAGGCTGGCCGCCGATACGCCCAGGCGTTCGGCGATCTGCCGCGCGCGCAAACCGTCCTGCACGCCCTGCAGCATGCGCAGCACGGCCGCCTGCGTCGGCGGCAGCGAGGGCGTGCCGTCCTGGCGCCAGGATTGGGCGCGCACCAGGTGGGCGAGCTGTTCCAGGCCACGCGTGGCCTGCCTGCGCTGGAAGGGGCTATCGATCATGGGCAATAAGTTAGGAGTCCTAACTATATAAGTCAATGACCGTCCGTCGGCGGATGCGGATACGGAGGCGGTGGGCAGGGTCACCAACGCATCATCGGCAGCGGTGACAGCGGGTGCCGTCGGAACCGGCGCAGGGTGAGCTGCAGCAGGCGGCGATGGAAGCCGGCATCGGGGAACGTCCTTCGCACCTCGCGCACGACGGCGCGGGGCAGTCCGAAACGCAGCACGCCGTTGCTGACATCGATCCAGTCCGCGCGCCGGAACGTCTCCACGCTCGCCTGCGTCGACGGTGGCATCCGGCGGATCCGGTGGTGGTGATCGATCATGGCGTCCACATCCGTGCGCCATTCGGGCCGGCCGATCGTGCGCAGATGGTCGCGTGCCAGGACGCGCGAAGGCGGCAGGTAGTCGAAGGTCCGTGCGGTCCAGATGCCCAGGTCGTGGAACGCGACCGCGATGCTCAGCTTCTCCAGCATCTCCGCATCGCCGGGCGACAGCTGCCAGTAGAAGTTCGCCACGCGATAGGCGTGGTGGCGATAACCCGTCGCGTCGTCTCCCAGTTGCACGGCATGCGCCGCGAGCAGCGCATCCAGCGTGGGCAGTGCGGTCAGCATGGCCGCCCGCGTGGGATCAGGTCGCGGGACGCAGCTGGATGCGGCCACGGCGCAGCACGCGCACCTGCAACGCCATGCCGACGAGGAAGACCAGGAAGGTCGCGCCCACCAGCTTCTGCAGCAGCGGATCCTGCGGGCCCGACACCAGCGGCGCGCCGATCGGCACGCGGGTCAGCGTTTCGGTGAAGCCGGGAATGAAGTGGAAGTACACCGTCAGCGTGAACGCCAGCGATGACGCGACATGCCGCCAGGAACCCAGCACCGCATGGCGGCCCAGCAACACGGCGACCGCCAGCACGATCAGCGTCAGCACGGTCAGGCCATGCGCTTCGCTGAGCCTGCCGGTGCGCATCAGGAAGAAGCTGGTCAGGCAGGTGGCCACGGTGAACCACGTATACGTCTTGCCCAGTGGCGAGGCATAGCGGATGTCGTGATGGCGCAGCAGCGCGTACAGGCCACCGAACAGCGAGACCAGACTGATGGCGGTGTGGAACCAGCCGAACGGAGTGATGTTGAGCATGGGGATGCCTCGGTCAGGGAGAGGAAGAGGGCAGATCGAAACCGACGAGCGTCCATCGCCCGACGCGTTCTTCCCACTCGTCACCGCCGGCCGGCGTGAGGGGCAGCGCGAGGTTGGCGACGATCATGCGGTTCCCCTGCACCACGGTCGCAGCCGGAAACAGCAGCCCGCGCGGCGTGCCGTCATCGGCGATGCCGAGGAAGTCGCCGGCGCGATGGCGCACGCGGCCCTGTTCGTCCAGCGCAACGACCGTGTCGATCTGGTTGGCCGATACCCACAGCAGTCCGTCATGGAACAGCAGGCCGTCGGCGCCGTACACGCCATCCGCGAGCACGTCGATTCCGCCGGCCGGCATCCGCCAGCGCAGCACGCGGCCATCGCCGGCATTGTTGACGTAGAGGATCGATTCGTCCGCGTTGAACGCCAGTCCGTTGGCGCCGAACGGCAGTGCGCCGGTGGTCGCGAGCAGCGGGTGGCGTGCGAGCACCTCGACGCGGCAGGGCCTGCACGTCGTCGCATCGGGAATGCGGTAGATCGCGCCCTGGAACGAGTCCGACACGTAGAGCGTCCCGGCCCGGTCGAAGACCAGGCCGTTGATCGCCGGAAAGCCGGCCGAACCGAACCGGATGGTGTCGTGGCTGCCGTCCGGATTGTCGATGCGGCGTTCGGCGGGTGCGGCGGGAACGAGCGCGGTGAAGGTCACGAGGTCTTCGATGGGCGAGGTGGCGTCGAACGCCGCTTCGATGCGTTGGAGCTTCGACGCACCGAAGTTCAGCACGTACAGCTTGCCGTCGCGGAAGGCGATGCCGGTGAGGGGCGTCGCGCCGACATCGTGTTGCGCCAGCAGCCGGCCTGCGTTGTCGAAGCGCAGCAGCCGGTTGTTGCGCGTGGTCGCGGGCTCGCGCGCATCGAAGGTGCCGGCATAGATCTCGCCGCTGGCGGGGTCCACCGCCAGGCTTTCCGGATGACGCACCTCGGCCGGCAGCACCGCGAACGGCGTGGTCGGCAGCCGCGCCATCTCGGTTGCGGATGCCGGCGCGTCAGCGCAGGCGAGGAGGACTGCGAGACAGAGGACGGCAGCGAGGCGACCGGACATGCGGGTCTCCAGTAGCGGCGGAGTCTGCACGCTGGCACGCCGACGGCGACGGTGCTTGTACCGGCGTGCGGGCCACGCTTTCCGCGCATACGGAAACGCCGGCACGAGGCCGGCGTCCGTTCGGTCGTGGGAAACGACGGGTCAGCGGTGGTCGACGCTCCAGCCGCCGGCGCCGCGCGAGGCCAGCAGGATGAAACCGCCGGCGATGGCGATGTTCTTCAGGAACATGATCTGCTGGATCTGGTCGCCGAGGTTGCTGTGGAACAGGACGGCGCTGGCGATCGAGAACGCGGCGAGCAGGCTGGCCACGATGCGGGTGCGGTAACCGGCGACGATGGCCAGGCCGCCGATCACTTCCAGCGCGATGACCAGCGGCAACAGCGCGCCGGGGACGCCGACGGATTCCATGTAGCCGGCGGTGCCGGCGTAGGCGGCCAGCTTGCCGAGGCCGGAGATGACGAACAGCGAGGCGAGCAGCGTGCGGCCGGCCAGGTCGGCGGCGCCGCGAAGGGCAGGGGTGCGGGTGAGCGGTGCGGTAACGGTGGACATGGCGGACTCCGGGGAATGGGTGGGTGCAGCGGGAACGGGGCGCAGGTTAGGCCGTCGCCATGCATCCCGGAAGCCTATATATTTCGATGAATTCCATCGTCCGGAGCGATAGATGCTCGACGCCGTCACCCTCGACCAGTTGCGCACCTTCATCGCGGCGGCGGAGCAGGGCAGCTTTTCCGCCGCCGGCCGCAAGCTGCGGCGCGCGCAATCGGTGGTCAGCCAGACCCTGGCCAACCTGGAGCTGCAGCTGGGCGTGCGCCTGTTCGACCGCAGCGCCCGCTATCCGCAGCTCACCGACGCCGGCCGCGCGCTGCTGGTGGAAGCGCGCGCGGTGGCCGAGCACATGGACACCTTCAAGGCGCGCGCCCGCAGCGTGGCCGAAGGACTGGAGCCGGAACTCTCGGTGGCGGTGGACGTGATGTTCCCGATGCCGGCGCTGACCCGCGCCGCCGCGCACAGCGGTACCGCGTTCCCGCACACGCCGCTGCGCCTGTACGTGGAAGTGCTGGGCGGTGTGATCCAGCCGGTGCTCGACGGCACCTGCCGGATCGGCGTGGTGGGTTCGCTGCCGGAACTGCCGGACGCACTGGCGGTGGAGCCGCTGCCGCCGGTGCCGTTCGTCACCGTGGCCGCACCCTCGCACGCGCTGGCGCACGTACGCGGCGCCGTGCCTGCGAAGACGCTGGTCAAGCACGTGCAGCTGGTACTCACCGACCGCACGCCGCTGACGGCGGGCCGCGACTTCGCGGTGCAGTCGCCGCTGACCTGGCGGCTCGCGGACCTGGGCGCGAAGCATGCGTTCCTGCGCGCCGGCCTGGGCTGGGGCCACATGCCGCTGCATATCGTCGAAGAAGACCTCGCGGCCGGTCGCCTGTCTCGCGTTCACCTCGCCGACGCCGACCCGCGTTACGCGCAGATGCCGATGCGTGCGGTGTGGCGCAAGGAGGCGCCGCCGGGTCCGGCGGGGCGCGCGTTCATCGCGCAACTGCACCATGCCGGCGGCGCGCGTTCTCTGGGCTGACGCGGCGTCGGCCCTGCCGGCGATCCGCACGCCAGGATGGATCGGCGGTGGGGTCGAGCCTCAGGTCGCCGTCTGGCGCAGCTCGCCGCGCGCCAGCGAGGTGGCCTCGTCGACCTCCATCGGGCGACCGAAGAAATAGCCCTGCATCTCGTCGCAGCCCATCTGCTGCAGCGCGCGCATCTGTTCCGGCGTCTCCACGCCCTCGGCGATGGTGCGCAGGCCCATTTCATGGGCCAGCACGAGGATGGTGCGCGCGATCGCGCGGTCGGTGCTCGCGGCTGCGATGCCGTCGACGAAGCTGCGGTCGATCTTGATGATGTCCAGCGGCAGGCGCTGCAGGTACGACATGCTGGAGTAGCCAGTGCCGAAATCGTCCAGCGCCAGCCGCACGCCCAAGGCGTGCAGGGTCTGCAGCATCTGCTGCGCGGCGCCCATGTCTTCCACCAGCACGCTTTCGGTGAGCTCCAGCGTCAGCGCGTCGGCCGGCAGATCGTGGCGCCGCAGGCAGTCGGCGATCCACGGCGCCAGCGTGGGCTGGCCCAGCTGGCTGGGCGACAGGTTCACCGCCATGCCGAGGGTGCGCAGGCCCATGCCACGCCACCGCGCGAGTTGCTGGCACGCCTGTTCCAGCACGAAGTGGCCGATGTCCTCCATCAGTCCCGCACTTTCCGCCAGCGGAATGAAGACCGACGGCGGCACCTCGCCCCATGCCGGATGCCGCCAGCGCGCCAGGGCCTCGAAACCGGTGAGCTGTGAGGTGTCGCCCGCCACGACCGGTTGATAGACCAGCCGCAGCTGGCCGCGCGCCACCGCCTCGCGCAGCGCGGTGACGCGGCTCAGGCGGTCGTTGGCTTCCTGCTGCGTGCTGGCCGACGGCAGCCGGACCTGGTTGCGGCCGGCGCGCTTGGCCAGGTGGCGCGCGTCGTCGGCGCTGCGCAACAACGCCTGCAGGTCGGCGCCGTGCTCGGGCGCGTGCGCCAGGCCGATGCTGGCGGTGACGGTGAACGACGGATGCGTGGAATACAGGGCGATCGGCTGGCCGACCGCGCGCCGGATGTCCTCGGCCAGCCGCGTGAGCTGGTCGATGTCCACGTCGGGAAAGTGCGCGAGGAAGCCCTCGCCGCCGTAGCGGTACACACTGCCCTGACCATCGCAGGCCGCCACGATGCGCTGGCCCATGCGCCGCAGCACTTCGTCGCCGCCATCGTGGCCGAACGAGTCGTTGACCATGCCGAAGCCGTCCAGGTCGACGATGGCCAGGCTGTGGCCGAAGGTCGAGGGCGTGGCCATCTTCTCCGTGATCAGGTTGGCCTGCGCCGAGAAACGCGGCAGACCGGTGGCGCTGTCCTGCGCGGCGGCGTCGTTGAGGCGGCGTTGCGCATCCAGGCGACGCTCGGTTTCCAGCAGCAGCGAGCGCGCGGTCTCGGCCGCTTCGGACGAGCGCCGGCGCGAGATGTCGAGCAGGAACAGCACGAAGGCGATCAACAGGCCGCTGCTGAGGCCGCCGACGATCAGCGCCCGCGGCAGCGTGAACGAGGTCAGCGCGGGCGGCGCCCACAGTTCGAGCTGCACCTCGTGGCCCGGCAGGACGACGCGCTCGATCGACAGCGGCGCACCCTGCGGCTGGCCCTGCTCCAGCGTGGGCATGCCGATGGCCGTCGCGCGAACCGGTCGGTCCGACAGCACCGCCTTGCTCAGCGTCCTGATGAAATCGTCCAGCGCGATGAACGCCTGCGTCCGCCGCCCGGGCGTGTCCACGGTCAGCCACCAGCCCCCGTCGACCGGCTGCAGGTGGCCGGCATCGGCGACGGGCACGGGCGGGGAGGGCGCCACCGGCGCCTCGAAGCCCGGATGCACCCAACGGAACTCGCTGCCGTCGCCCACGCTGCGCACCACCCGGAACGCCGCGAACGCCTGCACCATGTCGGCCACGTACTGGTCGAACAGCGCCTCCGCCGCGGCGGGCTGGGCCGCGGCCAGCGAGGCGGACAGCTGGCGCAACGCGCCGCGGCGCAGTTCCATGCCACGCAGGAAGGTGGGGGCCGCCGTCGCGGCCTGCGTCTTCATGACGTTGCGCGCCATCGCATCGCGGTCGGCGGTGGCGGCGTTCCAGTACAGGCCGCCCAACAGCAGGGCCGCCGCCATCGGCAGCACGCCGAACAGGCGCTCTCGCAGCGAGTTCTCGCCGGCGACGGCCAGCGCCAGCCCCAACGCTACCAGTTGCGCCGCCGACGTCAGCGAGACCTGGTAGATCGACAGGCCTTCGCGGTGGTAGGGCAGCTGGATCAGCAGCCCCAGCGCCGCCATGCCGGCGACCGAGGCCATCGCGATGCCCAGGCCGCGGGTGATGCCCCAGCGCAGGTTTTCCCAGCGGTGCAGCGATTCCGGCAGCACGGCCACCGCCACCCAGGCGGTCAGCACGCCATAGTCGGTGTAGCCGCCGATCAGCGGCGTGGTCGGGCGCGGCAGCCAGCCGAGCCGGTGCAGCAGCGCATTGGCCGGCGTGGTGATGCCGCCCAGGGTCTGCAGCAGCGTCAGCAGCATGGGCACGGTGACCAGCGCCAGGACGATCCAGGCCGCACGCTCCTCGCCGCGATGACGCAACAGCAGGGCCAGCGCCACCAGCGCGACGCACAGGGTCGAGACCGGGCGCATCGGCGGGAAGTCCACGCCCATCTTGCCGACCAGGCTGCCCGGCACCTGCCAGCCCACCAGCGCGATCACCGCGAAGGCCATGACGAAGGCCACCAGTTCCGTGCTGGTTTCGAGGGCGCGGCCGGCATGCAGCGACGGTGTATAGACCAGCAGGAACATCGCCAGCGCCGACAGCGACAGCGACCAGCTGATCTCGGCCGGCGCGCCGCCGGCCTGCAGCGCGCCCAGTACCGGCTGTATCGCCAGCAGCAGCAGCGCGGCGGCGAACACGCGCATCACGAACTCGGCCCGGAAGCCGCGATAGACCCGCATCCACACGATGATCGTCGTGGCCGCCAGGACCAGGCAGGTGCCCAGCGCGTGGAACTGCCACAGGTGGATCAGCAGCAACGCGCTCAGCAGTCCGGCGACCGCCAGGCGCACCGGCCGCTGCGTACTGCGCCAAGTGGCGATGGCCACCAGCACGCCGACCACCGGCACGCTGTCATCCAGGAAGTGGCCGGCACCGGCATCCACCAGGGTGAACGCGGCGGCCAACAGCCACGCGAACGCAGCCGCAAAGCGCTGCGCCCACTGGACGGGACGCCGGAGGTCCTGGTGTATTGCCAATGCATTCCCCTGCGGGGCCGACGCCCCGGGGCACTGTGATACCCAAATCACGGAGAAGCCGCAAGCACGGTCGTGTGGTTACCGGATGCAGTCGACACGTCCGGCACAGCGGAGGCGATCGCGGCACACGTCCACCACCCGCCGGCACGGGAAATGCGTGTAGTGCGTCCGTGACGGGACGGCCCGCGCGCGTCACACCGCCTGCCGTCGTCGCCGGTGGCGTCCCTCTCCGCTTGGGTGGGCAGGTGGGTGTATCTCCGCGCTAGAGTGGGGCACCACATCCGGGAGTACCGTCATGCCGATCGAACTGAAGATGCTCGCCTGGTCCGTGGCGCTGGGACTGGTGCACGTGCTGCTGGGTGCGGCGCTGGTGACCCGTCAGCGCGGGCTGGCATGGAACGTCGGGGCGCGCGACGCCACGTTGCCGCCACCGACCGGCGTGGCGGCGCGGGTCGACCGCGCGCTGCGCAATTTCCTGGAGACGTTCCCGTTCTTCGCCGCCGCTGCGCTCGCCGTGGTGGTGCTGGAGCGTGGCGATGCCAGCACGGCGCTGGGGGCGCAGTGCTATTTCTGGGCGCGGCTGGTCTATGTGCCGGTGTATGCGGCCGGGATTCCCTACCTGCGCACGCTGATCTGGGCGGTGTCGATCTGGGGGCTGCTGCAACTGCTGTGGGCGCTGCTGTAAGCGGCGCGCGCGGCGGATTCATCGCAGGGTCGGGCCGCGCCCCGGGTTTGACCCTAGACTAGGACGCTCCCCCCCATGCCCGGCCGTCGCGGCCCGGCGTCGTGACGTGATCGACCGGATGCTGTCCCGCCCCCGTTTTTCCGCCTGTGCCCTGCTGCTGACCGTCGTGCTGCTGGCCGCCTGCGGTCCGTCGGAATCCGATGTCGCGTCCGACGCCGTGGCCGAAGCGCCGCCGACCGCGTCGCCCGTCCAGGAGACGCCGGCGCAGCAGGCGGAACGGGGCGACGGGGCGGTTTCGTCCGATCCGCCGGCATCGCCTGTCGGGGCCCCGGCGGAGGGGCTGCCGACCGACTGGCCGACCGCGACCGTGCGGTCCGGCAAGGCCTGGGTCAGCTGCCAAGCCGAGTACGACACCGACGAGGCCGACGGTGCCCCCCTCGAATCGCTCGCCTTCTTCAGCGTGGTCGACGCGCTGTCGCCCTGCCAGAAGGGCGGGGTGCTGCGCCTGCGCTACCAGGGCAAGATCGCGGCCGATTTCACCGACCTGGTCGCGCGGGTGGCCGACATCGCCGGTCGCATGGGCATCCACAAGCGCATCCTCGACCTCGACTCCGCCGGTGGCCAGGTGGAGGATGCGATCAAGGCCGGCGACGTGATCGGTGCGGACGGCTGGACGATCTGGGTACGCGAGGGCTCGATCTGCCACAGCGCGTGCGTGTTCGTACTGGGGGCCGGCGACAACCGCCTGATCTCCGGCAAGGTCGGCGTGCACCGCATCATCCGCATGAGCTCCACCGCCACCACGCGCGCCGAACTCAACGACGAACTGCGCGGGGTATACGGACGGGTCAAGGATTACCTGGAACGCAACGGCGTGGCGGTCGCGGTCGCCGACCTGATGATGACCGTGCCCAACCGCCGCCTGCGACTGCTGAGCAAGGACGAACTGCAGGAATACGGCCTGGACGGCACCAACGCCGCGCAGGACGACCTGGACCGGCTGCAGCTGATGCGGCGCTGTGGCGAGGACTTCGTCCTGCGCCGCGACGCCTTCATGCGCAGTTTCGATGGCGAGTGCAAGACCGCCGGTGCGGATCTCGGCGAGATGCAGGCCTGCGGGCTCGCCCTGCGCACGCGGTTCGGGTTCCCGGATGCCGAATGCCCGGCCGACAGCCCGCTGTCCGAGTTCGATCGTGTGGCCGACAGTGACGAGGCGCCGGTGCTGCCTGCGCTGCCTGCCGAGGCGTCAGGGACGTCGCCCTGAGCGACGCCGGGCGTGCTGCCGTGAGTCGGCAACCCATGCGGATCGCCGGCCGGGCCTGGCCCGGAACACGCGTGATGTGCCGGGAGCGGCGCCGAGCCTCTCTGGAGAGGCTCAGGGGGTGCCGGGAGACGCTTTCAGCCTCTTTGAAGCGGCTCAGGGTGTGTCGGGAGACGCTTTCAGCCTCTTTGGAGCGGCTCAGGGTATGTCGGGAGACGCTTTCAGCCTCTCGGGAGAAGCTCAGGGTGTGTCGAGAGAGGCTTCAAGCCTCTTTGGAGAGGCTCAGGGTGTGTCGGGAGACGCTTCGAGCCTCTTGGGAGAGGCTCAGTGCGTGTCGGGAGAGGCTTCAAGCCTCTTCAAAGCGGCCTGGTCCGGCGCTGGAGCGACGTTTTCCCGCTCTGGAAAGGCGTCGTGCCGCGTCGGAGCGGCCCGGTGTGCGGTGAGAGAGGCGTTCCGCCTCTCCGAAGACGCTTTTTTGCGCGCCGGTGCGTACGGTGGCGGGTCGAGCGCCGTACGGCGGACGCCGGCAGACGATCTCAGCCGTGCGCGTCGATGATCCGGATCTCGGCGTCCTCGATCCGCACCGTCTGTCCGGCGCGGATCTTGGCGGTCTTGCGCAGTTCCACCGCGCCATCCACCGTCACCGCGCCGCTGGCCACGATCGCCTTGCCCTGGCCTCCACTGTCGGCGATGCCGACCAGCTTGAGCAGTTGGTTGAGTTCCACGTACTCGTGGCCGGCGTCCAGGTCGAAGTCGATGCGCTGCATGCGCGCAGTGTACTGCCCGCTCACTCGGCCTCGAAGCGCGCGACCTCTTCGATCCGCGCCTGCGCACGCCGCAGGCTGCCGCCGGTGACGCTGTCGTCCATCGCCCTGGCCAGGCGGGGGCGGGCGGGGCTACGCGACCAGCGGTGGAACCAGGCCGTCGCCAGCAGGCCGGCCGCGCCCACGCCCAGCCCGATCCAGCCGATGCCAGGCGCCCTTGCCAGCAGGTCGCCGCCGCCCAGACCCGCCAGCACCACCAGCACGGGCACCCACATGAACCACCACGGCAGTCCGGTCAGCATGCCGTTGACGATGTAGGTGCGGCGCAGGGTGGCCAGTCGCTTCTGGATCTCGACGATCGGCTGCGCATAGTCCAGCTCGCGGATGCGGCGCAGCGTCTCGCCTGCCATCGCGACCGTCGCGATCCCGTAGAGCTGCACCACCACGCCGGACACCAGCACCGTCCAGGGCAACCCGCCGGACGACTGCCCGGCGCGGATCCACAGCAGGCAGGCGAGCAGGATGAACGGGATGCCGAACAGCACCTGCGCCACCTGCCCCCATACCAGCGGGCGCAAGCTGGACAGCGCCCGCTGCTTGCGCTGTTCCAGCAGGGCATGCGCCTGCAATGCGTCGTGACGTTCCAGGCGGCGCGAGAGCGCCTGCCAGGCGAGTTTCAGGTCATCGGGTTCCATGGTCGTCGTTCCGTGTGGGGTCATCGGGTCAGAGTTCGTTGCGCAGTCGCTGTTTGAGCCGGCCGATCTTGGTGGCGACATTGGTCTCGCTCAGGCCCAGCACGTCGGCCATCTCGCGGTGACTGCGGTCATCCAGGTAGAGCAGCAGCAGGGCGCGGTCGAGCGGCGGCTGCGCGTGGATGAAGCGGTACAGCAGATCGACCTGCTGGCGTCCTTCGTGGTCGTCGGCCTGCGGGTCGGCGACGTCGTGGTGCGCTTCGTCCCACGCCTCGGAGGAGGGCCCGCGCGTACGGCTGCGGACATCCGAGATGGCCACGTTCAACGCGATCCGGTACATCCAGGTGGCGAACGGGCGCGCCGGGTCGTAGTCCGGCCAGGCCTTCCACAGCTGCGTGGCGATGTCCTGCATCAGGTCGTCGCGGTCGTCGGGGTGCCAGGCGTACGTGCCGGCGACCTTGGCGACGATGCCGCGATGCGCCTGCAGCAGGGCCGGGAAGCCGTCGCGGCGGTTCGCGTCCGTCGGGGATGTCATGGCTAGGCTCGATTCCATTCCTGCACCGGGTCGATTGTGCGGTCAGCAAGGTGATTCGCCGGCGCGGGGAAAACCTCACACCGCCATTGCGCGTGAACGGCCGGGCGTGCTGCAGCGCGACAGGAGTCGCGCGAAGGCGCACAATATGCGGCTCGGCGTGCGGCTCCGCGACGCCACCGGAGTGCCCGCATGTCTACCGAATCCCCTTCGCCCGCCCCCCTCCTGTTCGCCGATCTCGGCCTGCCCGCGTCCGTCATGGCGGCGGTCACGGAGGTGGGCTACGAAACCCCGTCGCCGATCCAGGCGGCCACCATCCCCGCCATGCTGGCGGGCCGTGACGTGCTGGGGACGGCGCAGACCGGTACCGGCAAGACCGCGGCGTTCGCGCTGCCGGTGCTGGCGAACATCAAGCCAAACGCCTCCAGCCCGCAGGCGCTGGTGCTGGCGCCCACGCGCGAGCTGGCCATCCAGGTGGCCGAGGCGTTCCAGAAATACGCCGGCAAGATCCCCGGCTTCCACGTACTGCCGATCTACGGCGGCCAGAGCTACTACCCGCAGCTGCAGGCGCTCAAGCGCGGCGTGCATGTCGTGGTGGGTACGCCGGGCCGCGTGATCGACCATCTCGAGCGCGGCTCGCTGGACCTGTCCGGCCTGACCACGCTGGTGCTGGACGAAGCCGACGAAATGCTGCGCATGGGCTTCATCGACGACGTCGAGACGGTGCTGAAGAAGACGCCCGAAACGCGCCAGGTGGCGCTGTTCTCGGCGACGATGCCGCCGGCCATCCGCCGCATCGCCCAGACCTACCTGAAGGAACCGGTCGAGGTGAACATCGCCTCGAAGACGACCACGTCGGCCAACATCCGCCAGCGCTACTGGTGGGTCAGCGGCATGCACAAGCTGGACGCGCTGACCCGCATCCTGGAAGTGGAACCGTTCGACGGCATGATCGTGTTCGCCCGCACCAAGGCGGCCACCGAGGAACTGGCCGACAAGCTGCAGGCCCGCGGCCTGGCGGCGGCGGCGATCAACGGCGACATGCAGCAGGCGGCGCGCGAGAAGACCATCCAGCAGCTCAAGGACGGCAAGCTCGACATCCTCGTGGCCACCGACGTGGCCGCGCGCGGCCTGGACGTGGAGCGCATCAGCCACGTGCTGAACTACGACATCCCGTACGACACCGAAAGCTACGTGCACCGCATCGGCCGCACCGGCCGCGCCGGCCGTGCGGGCGATGCGATCCTGTTCGTCACCCCCCGAGAGAAAGGCATGCTGCGGTCGATCGAGCGCGCCACGCGCCAGCCGATCGAGGAGATGCAGCTGCCCAGCGTGGAAGCGGTCAACGACCGCCGCGTGGAGAAGTTCCTGGCGCGCATCACCGACACGCTGGCGTCCGGCAAGGCCGGTGAATTCCGCGCGCTGATCGAGCGCTACGAGCGCGAGCAGAACGTGCCGGCGGTCGACATCGCCGCCGCCCTGGCGCAGCTGGTGCAGGGCGACACGCCGCTGCTGCTGTCGCAGGAGCGCACGCCGCGCGAACAGCGCCCCGCGGTGCGCAGCGAGACCTACGGCAACGCGCCGCGCCGCGAGCGCGACGAGCGTCCGCGCCGCGACGACGGCCAGGGCGAACGCCCGGCGCGCAGCGTCGACAAGCCCGAGCGTTCGCGCATCGAGCGCCCCGACACCGAGCGTCCGCGCGCCGACAAACCGCCGCGCGGCGACAAGCCGGAGGTCGGCATGGAGACCTACCGCATCGAGGTGGGCCACGCGCACGGCGTGAAGCCGGCGAACATCGTGGGTGCCATCGCCAACGAGGCCGGGCTGGAAAGCCGCTACATCGGCCGCATCGACATCCAGCACGACCACACCCTGCTGGACCTGCCGGAGGGCATGCCGCGCGAGGTGCTGATGCACCTGAAGAAGGTCTGGGTGTCCGGCCAGCAGCTGCGCATCCACAAGCCGGGCGAGGGCGGGGGTGCGGGTGCGGGCGCGGCGCCGCCGCGCAGGTTCGGCGGGCCGGGCAAGGGCAAGCCGCGCGGCGACAAGCCGTTCGGCGCCGGCAAGCCGCACCGCAAGGGACCGCCGCGCGAGTGAGGCGCTCCGGCGTGCGGGCGCCTGACTTCGTCAGGATGTCGGCGCGGAGGCGCCGGCCGTGGCACGGAAGTTGCATTCCGTAGACGCAAGCCAGCACACCGGGGGTCCGGAAGCGGCGACGTACCGGAGTGTCTGTGAAGGGGAACGGGGATCGGATCGGCGGAATCGCAGGGTGGCTGCTGCTGCTCGCGGCCCTGTCGTGCCCGGCGTCGGCCACGCCGCTGGCGGGCCGTGACTACCTGGTCACCGGCGCACCTACGTCGGAACAGGCCCCACAGCGTCACTGCACGCCCGCGATGCGGGCCGGACTGACCGAACGCGTCGAGATTCCCGCACCGCCCGGCGGCTGGTCGGGCGCGCCGCAGGCCATCAACGTGTTCAACATCTTCGCCGGCGAGGTGCGCGTGCACCACGGCGACCGCGAGATCTGCGGCCGCATGCACGACGCGCGCACGCGCGATTCGCGCTTCCGCGCCGGCGTGGGCATGGTGGTAGTGCCCCCGGCCGGCAACCGCGAGCCCATCCAGGTGGGCTGGGAAACGCCGCTGAAGCCGGGCTGGATCCCGACCGTGCGCATCGGCGCGCCCAGCCCGGTGCAGCAGTTCGACACCGCGCGCCTGCTGGTGCGCACGGCCTGCGTGGCCATCGCCATCGCGCTGGCCTTCATGGCGCTGATGGGGTTCCTCAGCACGCGCGACCGCGCCTTCTTCGGCTACACCCTGCTGTGCGCGCTGAGCGTGCTGGGGCAGTCGGTGCTCAGCGGACTGAGCGGCTATCCGGAGCCGTGGCTGCCGGTCGACGGGCAGGAATCGCGCTGGCTGGTGGCGTTCTCCTGCCTGGGCCTGCCGGTGCTGCTGTACGTGATGTGGCTGCTGGTCGGCGGTCCCCGCATCTGGCCCGCCACGCGTCGCTGGCTGCCGTGGCTCACCGCGGGCCTGTGCGCGCTGGGCCTGGCCACGGTCTGGCTGCCGCCGGCGGGCCTGTCCCGGCTGGCCACCGCGATGGATGCCGGCTTCGTGATTGGTTGCACGTCGGTATTCGCGCTGGGGCTGGCCCTGCTGCGCCGCCACCGCGCCGACGCCACGGCCGCGCTCGCCGCCGTGCTGCCGTTCCTGACCATGGCCGCGATGGATCTGGCCGACAGCGGCCTGCTGATCGAATACCGCGTGGAAGCGATCCAGCTGTCCATCACCTGGTTCCTCACGGTCAGCGCCTACGTGCTGAACCTGCGGCTGGGGCAGCTGCGCCGCCAGCGCGACGAGATGCGCGCGCTGGCCGACACCGACGAACTGACCGGCCTGCCGAACCGGCGCGCCGGCCTGAAGCGGCTGGAGCAGCACATGCGCGATGCGCGCGCGGTCGACGACACCCTGGCGGTCGGCTTCCTGGACATCGACCTGTTCAAGCGCATCAACGACGTGCATGGGCACGAAGCCGGCGACCGCGTGCTGGTGGCCGTGGCGGCGACGCTGACGGCCGCCGTACGCGATCCGGCGGACGTGATCCGCATGGGCGGTGAGGAGTTCCTGGTGCTGTTGCCGGGCATCGGTGGCGCGACCGCGCGTGCGCGGCTGGAGGCCATGCGCAGCCAGGTGAGCGCCGCCGGCACGGCATTGGGCATCGACGGCCTGGCGGTCACCGCCAGCATCGGACTGGCCACGCTGGCGGCGGAGGACGCCGACGCGGCGTCGCTGCTGCGCCGCGCCGACGAAGCCATGTACCGGGCCAAGCGTGCCGGCCGCGATCAGGTGGTCGATGCGGAGTCCGTGCACGGTGCCCATCACTGACGCAGGGTGGCCGACAGGCCACGGATCGGGTCCGGCCGGACCAGCGGTCTCAAGCCGGTCGCCGGCGGGCCGATGAAACAGCGGGAAGCGCGGTGTCGGTGCCGTTCTTCCGCGCGGATCGACAGGAGCAAGCGTGTACGAGAGGGAAGCCAGCGTCGGGGACGGTCCGGGCCGTGACCGGGACGATCGCGGCCTGCGGCGACTGCCGGCCCGGGTGCTCGCCCTCATCGCCCTGTTCGCGCTGGGCGCCGTCCTGACCGCCGCCGTCCTCGAGACGCAGGCGGGCGCGACCGCCTACATCATCGGCGAGAGTCACTGGTCGAAGGCGCACCAGCGCGCCGTGCTCAGCCTCTACCGCTACGCCATCCATGCGCGTCCCTCCGATCTGGCGGATGCGCGCGAGGCCTTGCGCGTGCCGCTCGGCGACCGCGACGGCCGTCTGGCGCTCGAGCGGCGCCCGGTGGATCTGGCCGGCGCCCGCGCCGGCTTTCTGCAGGGCAACAACGCGCCGGAGGACATCGACCGCCTGATCTGGATGTACCGCGCGCTGGCGCGGGCGCCGTATTTCCGCGATTCCGTGCGCCTGTGGCGCGAAGCCGAGGTCGAGATCGACCAGCTCGTCGCGCTGGCCGACGCGCTGGAGGCCGACATCGCGCAGGGCCCGCTCGACGCCGACCGCGTGCTGGCCTACCGGCGCCAGTTGCTGGAGATCGACGCGCGCCTGCGGCCGAAGGAACTGGCCTTCTCGCGTTCGCTGGCCGAAGGCGCGCATTTCATGCGGCGCACGCTGCTCGCGCTCAGCGCGCTGGTCTTCCTGGCGTTGTGCGCATACGCGCTGCACGTGATGCGCAGCACGCTGCATCGCGTGCGCGAGACCGAGAGCGAGTTCCGCATGGCGTTCCACCAGTCGGTGGTCGGCATGCTCAAGCTGGACCGCGACGGCCGCTTCACCCAGGCCAACGAAGCCCTCGCGCAGATCCTGTCGCTGCCGCTGCAGGACCTGCGCGCGTGCCGCCTGCAGGAGGTGATGCATGCCGACGACCTGCAGCGCACGGAGGCCGGCGGCATCGACTGGCTGCGCATGCTGGAGCCGGGCGAGCGTCGGCTGGTGCGGCCGGACGGCGACGTGCGCTGGGTACGCTGGACCGCCTCGATGGTGGCCGGACGCACGCCGGCGGAAGACCAGGTCTTCGTGCTGGCCGAGGATGTGTCCGAAGCGCACGAACTGGCCTGCGAGATCGCACACCAGGCCAGCCACGACGAACTGACCGGGCTGATCAACCGGCGCGAGATCGCGCGCCGCCTGGAGAGCGTGCTCGGCCAGGGCAAGGGGCGGCACACGCTGTGCTACATCGACCTGGACCAGTTCAAGCTGGTCAACGACACCTGCGGGCACGAGGCCGGCGACCGCTTCCTGCGCCATTTCGCCAGCACCGTGTCCGCCCAGCTGCGCCGCGGCGACTGGCTGGGGCGCCTGGGCGGCGACGAATTCGCACTGCTGCTGCACGACACCGGCCTGGCGGACGCCGAGGCCGCGATGGAACGCATCCATGCCGTGCTCGCCGACGCCGGCTTCGTCTGGGGCGGCCGCACGTTCGGCCTGAACTGCAGCATCGGCGTGGCCGAGATCGACGACGACGCGGTGGACGTGGACTGGCTGCTGCGCGCGGCGGATGCGGCGTGCTACGTGGCCAAGGAGGAAGGGCGCAACCGCATCCGCTGCTACCGCGAATCCGATCCCAGCCTGTCGCGGCGGCGGCGCGAACTGGAGTGGGTGGCGCATACGCAGCTGGCCATCGCCGAGGAGCGCTTGCTGTTGTACGCGCAGCGGATCGTCGCGCTGGATGGCAGCGACCGCCTGCAGTACGAAGTGCTGGTGCGGCTGCGCGACCGCGACGGCGAGCTGCATGCGCCGGGCGTGTTCCTGCCGGCGATGGAACACTATGGGCAGGGCATGGCGGTGGACGGCTACGTGATCGACGCGCTGTTCCGCCACTTCGCCGACCACCCCGACCACCTGGCGACGCTGGAGCTGTGCCACGTCAACGTGTCGGCCCAGTCGATCGCCGAACCCGCGTTCCTCCATCATGTCACTGCGTTGCTGGACCGCCACCCGGCCGTGGCCCGCAGCCTCTGCTTCGAGATCACGGAGACGGCGGTGATCGCCAACATGGACGATGCCTGCCGGTTCATCGGCGCGGTGCGCGCGCGCGGCTGCCGCATCGCGCTTGACGATTTCGGCAGCGGCCTGTCCTCGTTCGGGTATCTCAAGCGGCTGGCGGTGGACATCCTCAAGATCGACGGTGCCTTCATCCGCGACCTGTCGCAGGGCGATGCGGACCTGGCGCTGGTGCGTTCGATGAGCCAGATGGGCCAGGCGCTGGGCAAGGTGACCATTGCCGAATGGGTGGAATGCGGTGCGGTGATGGCGCAGCTGCGCGAGGTCGGCATCGGCTACGTGCAGGGTTACGCGGTGCATGTGCCCTGTCCGCTGTCCGAACTGACCGCCGCCTGGGCGGCCGCGCGGCCGACCTGCGCCGCCACCGTCTGACGCACATTCCCGGTGGCCGATCACCGATAATGGCGGCATGACCACCCGCCTCAACAAGCACATCGCCGAGACCGGCTTCTGTTCCCGCCGCGAGGCCGACCGCCTGATCGCCGAGCGTCGCGTGACGGTCAACGGCATCGCCGCCAGCGTCGGCGCGGTGGTGGGCGAGGGCGACGATGTGCGCGTGGACGGCCAGCCCATCAAGGCGCGCGCCGCCAAGGCCGGCAAGCGCAAGCACGTCTACATCGTGCTGAACAAGCCGGTCGGGGTGACCTGCACCACCGAGTCGTCGGTGAAGGACAACATCGTCGACTTCATCGGCCACGAGCAGCGCATCTTCCCGATCGGCCGCCTGGACAAGGACTCGGAAGGACTGATCCTGCTGACCAGCAACGGCGACATCGTCAACCAGATCCTGCGCGCGGAGAACCGCCACGAGAAGGAATACCTGGTGGCGGTGAACAAGCCGGTGACCGACGAGTTCCTGCGCGGCATGGCGCGCGGCGTGCGCGTGCACGGGCAGATGACGCTGCCGTGCCGCACCAGCCGGATCGCCAAGTTCGGTTTCCGCATCACCCTGACGCAGGGCCTGAACCGCCAGATCCGGCTGATGGCGGCGGCATTCGACTACCGCGTCACCCAGCTGCGGCGCGTGCGCATCGACAACGTCAGGCTGGGCGACCTGAAAGTGGGCCGCTGGCGCAACCTCACCGACCCGGAACTGCGCGGGCTGTTACCGCAGCAGGAAAGCTGGTGACCCGGTAGCGTGACGGCGGTCGCGTTCGCACGGCGGACCTGCCGCGGGAACGCGGGCATACTGCCGCCGTCCCGACTCCAGAACCATGGCATGAGCCGACCGCCCAAGCCGGACAACGAGGAAGCCCGCCTGGCTGCGCTGCGCAGTTTCGACATCCTCGACAGCGAACCCGAGCGCGCCTTCGACGATCTGGTGCGCATCGCCGCCGGCATCTGCGGCGTGCCGATGGCCGCGGTCACCCTGATCGACCGCGACCGCCAGTGGTTCAAGGCGCAGGTCGGCATGGACAGCCCGGATCCCTCGCTCGATACCTCGTTCTGCGCGCACACCGTGCTGGACCCGACCGCGGCCACGGTCGTGCCCGACGCGACCCGGGACCATCGCTTCGCCGACAACCCGCTGGTGGCCGCCACCAACGGCATCCGCTTCTATGCCGGTGCGCCGCTGGTGACGCAGGACGGCTTCGCCCTGGGCGCGCTGTGCGTGGTGGACGACGAACCGCACGAGCTTGCGCCGTTCCAGCTGCAGGCCCTGGATGCGTTGTCGCGGCAGATCGTGCAGCTGCTGGAGCTGCGCCGCGTGAGCAAGCAGCTGCGCCACCAGTTGCACGAACGGGACTGGTACGAGCAGCAGATGCTGCACTACCAGAACCAGCTGGAACTGCAGAACGCCGACCTGTCCGAACAGACCCGGACCGATCCGCTGACCGGCCTGCCCAATCGCCGCGCCTTCACCGCCGCGCTCGACGCGGCCCTGAAAAAAGCCGCCCACGGCGGCGAGCCGCTCGCCGTGGCGGTGCTCGACGTGGACCACTTCAAGACCGTCAACGACATCCACGGGCACGACGAGGGCGACCGCGTGCTGGTCGCGCTGGCCGACATGCTGAAGTCGCAGGCGGCCGGCCGTGGCCTGGCGGCGCGCCATGGCGGCGAGGAGTTCGTCATCCTCATGCCGGGCACCACGCTGGAAGAAGCGCGGCTGCAATGCGAGTACATGCGCCAGGCCGTGGGCCTGCTGCCGATCGGCCTGCCGGTGTCGGTCAGCATCGGACTGGCGGCCCGCGGGCGCGAGGACACCGCGGAGACCCTGTTCCGCCGTGCCGACCAGGCCCTGTACGAGGCCAAGCGGGGCGGCCGGGACCGCGTGGTCGCCGCCGCCTGACTTGATTGCGATCAATGCGGCCTGCGACCGCCGGCCGCATGCTGTGACCGTCGGCGGCGCACCGTGCGTCGCCCAGCACGCGGAGCACGACGATGAAGATCCTGTTGGCCGTGGATGGAAGCGAGGTCGGCCTGGCCGCCGTGCGGCATCTGGTCGAGTTCGGTAAGTCGTTGGCGGAAACGCCCGCCGTCACCCTGCTGTACGTCGACCCGCCGCTGTTGCGCTCGGTCGCGCTGGAGCTGGGCAGCGACGGCGTGGAGCGCTATCACGCGGAGAATGGCGCCTATGCCATGAAGAAGGCGCGCACGGCACTCAAGCGCGCGCAGCTGCCGTTCGTGGAGAAGATCGTGGTGGGCGAGCCCGCGGAAAGCATCGTCAAGCAGGCGAAGGCGACGAAGGCCGACTTGATCGTCGTCGGCACGCATGGCCGTGGCGCACTGAAGCAGTTGTTCGTCGGTTCGGTGGCGCTGAAGGTGATCGCGCTGAGCCCGGTGCCGGTGCTGGTGGCGCGCTGAGCCGCGTGCGGCTCAGTTGCCGCGGCTGCGCCACAGTGCCGGCCAGTCGCCGGGCTCGCCGCCGCGGCACCGGTCCAGCAGGTGGTAACGCTGCAAGCGGAAGTCACGGCCGTCGTAGGTCCACGAGGCGCTCTCGCCGCAGTCGGCGATGCCGCGCCCCTTCGCCATGTGCGAGAGGTGGCCGGCACTGAATTCGACGTTGGTGAAGGCGTCCACCATCCGGCGCTCGCCCTCGATCCGCACCGGCAACGGCAGGCGCACGCGCACCGCCGTGCCACTGCCGTCGCGGCGCGTCCGGAACAGCAGGCTGGACGACTGGTAGGCGCCGCGCCAGCACTCCAGCATCACCAGTGCCTCGTCACCGTCGAGGGCGCCTGCGGCATCGAACGCGTCCGCCGGGTCGACGAAGCAGTCTTCGCGTACCACCTCGGGTGCCGCCTGCAGGCGGACGCGCGCGATCAGCGCCTGCGCCTCGTCCTCGCCCAGCGGCGGCGCGGGCACCGGCGGCACCGGTGCCGGCAACACGGGCGCCGCAGGCACGCGTGCGGCCGGCAGCGGACCGCGCCGGCGCAGCGCGGTGACCGTGTCCAGCCGTCCCTGGGTTTCGTCGATCAGCAGCAACGCCGCCGACAGGCCGGACAGCGAGGCCGTAGGTGCGTCCTGGTCCGCGCCGGCCTGCAGGTGTGCCCCGTTGCGGATGGCATCGAGGAACGCGCGGACCTGCGCGCCATCGCGGCCGATCGTAAGTGTGCCCTCGCCGGGCGGCACCAGCGCGGCGGCCGCGAACCGCGCACCGTCCAGGCGCAGGTCGCGCGGCTCCACCGGCGCGTCGGATTCCAGCGTCAGGATGGGTTCGGCCGTCGGCCCGGCTTCCAGCACTAATCGGAGCACCAGCTGCGGATAGGCATCCTGCATGCCGATCGCCTCGCACCGCGCCCCGTTGTCGCACGCCACCACCCAGTCGCCGAACGCGCGGTACACCGGCGCGGCCGCGGCGCACGCCACAGGCAGTGCGAGCACGAGGAAAGCGGTCGGGAACAGGAAGCGCTGTGGTTTCATTCGACGACGTTCTTGGCTTCGGAGGTGCCCAGGATCTCCGGGTGCGCGATGGGTTTGGGCCGCTGCACCAGCGGATGCAGGAACACGGCGGCGAGGATGATGCCGACGCCCAGGTAGAACAGCGGCGTGAGCTCGCGCTGTTCGCCCAGCAGCACGATGGCCAGCACGATGGCGTAGACCGGCTCCAGGTTGGTGACCAGCTGCACGCCATAGGCGCTGAGGTGCTTCAGCGCGACCAGCGACAGGGCGAACGGCAGCAGCGTGCAGGCCAGCGACAGCACCACCAGCAGCGCACCGTCCTTCAGGCCCGGCAGCACGAACAGGTCGCCGGCGAAGGCCGGGAACAGCATCGGCATCAGCGGCGCGAGCAGGGTCAGCAGCACCGTGCCGGCGCCCAGTTCCAGCCCGGTGATCGTCAGCGGTTCGCCGTGGTCGATCAGGCGTTTGTTGAGCGGGCCGAACAGCGCCACCAGCAGGGCCGAGATCGCGCCGACCAGCACGCCCAGCCGCATGCCGTCGGGGATGCCGCCGACCACCAGCGCCACGCCCGGCAGCACCGCGACGCCGAACAGCAGTTCGCGCCACGAGAACGGCCGTCCCGTCAGCCACGGTTCGATCACCGAGGTGAACGCCGGCGCCAGCGCGATGCAGGTCACCGCGACCGAGGCATTGGACAGCTTGATGGCCCCATAGAAGGTCAGCCAGTGCAGCGCCACGATCACGCCGATGCCGTAGTAGGCCAGCACCAGTTTCGGCGACATCGCGCGCAGGCCACGCCAGACCCGCGGCAGCAAGGCCAGCGCCGCCACCACGATCAGCATGCGCCACCACACCAGCGGCAGCGCCGACAGGCTGATCAGCTTGCCCAGGATCGGGGTGAAGCCCCACAGCAGCACGCACAGGTGGATCTGCAGCTGGGCTTTGGCGGTCGGGGTCATCGGCATGGCGCATTGTCGCCGAAGGCACGTGCGGCTGGCGATGGGCCAGGCGCCTCTCCTGTAGGAGCGACGTGAGTCGCGACCGCGAACCGACTGTTACCCGGTAGCCATGGCATCGCACATGCCGCTGGCGATAAGCCTCGTCTGCCCGGTAAGAGAACGGTCGCGACTCACGTCGCTCCTACAGGAAACCGGGCGGATGCTGTACCGGCAAGGTATACCGAAGTGCCCCCGGACTGAACATTCGCGGATGCGTTGCGCCCGTGGCAAGCTATCGAGAGCGCAAGGATCAGGTCGCCTGCCAGCATGACACTGTCTCGCTTTGTAGCCGCCGTCGAACTGATCTTCATCCTGTTGCCGCTGGCGCTACTTGCCATGTGGGGTGCGATTCTTACCTTGCCCATTGGTTTGGCAATCGCGGTCGGGAATCCCTACGAGTTTTCCGCATTTTTGCTCGGTGTTTGGTGCGGGGTGAGTTTTGTCGCGCTGGTGCTTGGCTCCCCGCTTGTGGTCAGATTAGTCAGATCAGGTCGTCCAGCCTTGATCAATACGCCAAGGCGGGAGTGGCGGGCTGCGATAGTCGGCGCATGTGCGGCTCTCGCCGGGGCGGGGCTTGCCGTTGTCTATCAGGGGCCTGCCTTTGCCATCGGACTGCCTGCGCTGGTTCCTTTCTTGCACGTGTATTGCGAGCGTCGTCTGGCGATTGCCGATCGCTCGACCTCGCCACCCCCCGCATCTCGTCAGCATGCCGAGGTCGAATGACATGGCAAATCCGCTGCAGCTCCCTCGTGTCGTGCTCCGTACGCCCGCCGCCCTCGTCGGGCTGTTGGCGCTGTCCGCCCTGGTGCTGCAGTACGTCCTGATCCTGCGGCTCACCCGCGACAATATCGGCATGGCGCTGGGTACGGTGCGCTTCTTCAGCTACTTCACCATCCTCAGCAACCTCGCGGTGGCGCTGGTCGCATGCACCGCCGCTGCGGGGCGGACGGGGTTCCTCGCCCAGGCACGCGTGCGTGGCGCGGTCGCGCTCTACATCGGCGTCACCGGCAGCATCTACTTCTTCATCCTGCGCCACCTGTGGCAGCCGCAGGGGGCGCAATGGTGGGCCGATAACGGCCTGCACTATGCGGTGCCGCTGGCGTACTGGGCGTGGTGGCTGGCGTTCGCGCCGCATGGCGGCTTGCGTTGGCGCCACGTCGCCGCCTGGTTGCTGTTCCCGCTGGTCTACGTGGCGTGGGTGTTCGTGCGTGGGGCCTGGCTGGGCGAATACCCGTATCCCTTCATCGATGTCGGCCAACTCGGCTGGGCGCGGGTCGCGACCAACGCGGTGGGCGTCATGGCGGTGTTCGTGGTGCTGGGGCTGGTCATCGTGGGTGTGGATCGCATCCTGGGCCGCCGCCGCGTCTCGTCCCTGTAGGAGCGACGTCAGTCGCGACCGTACACCCGACTTGTCCGTACATCTCGGCCAGCCGACCTACGTCGGACGATGCGGCTTCACCTGACCGGACAGCATGCGGTCGCGACTGACGTCGCTCCTACAGGGGTTCACGGTGGCGCTGGACGCGCATGGTGCGCCATGCGATGTTCGCGCGCCATGGGCATACCGACGTTCAGGACGACCGCATGACCTCTGGCGGCACATCGCATCCGATCCACCGTCCCTTCGACCGGCGCGATGCCAGGACGCTCGGCCTGTCGGCATTGGGCGGGGCGCTGGAGTTCTACGACTTCGTCGTGTTCGTGTTCTTCGCCAAGGTCCTCGGTGCGCTGTTCTTCCCGCCCGGCACCGAGCCCTGGCTGGCGCAGCTGCAGGTCTACGGCATCTTCGCTGCCGGCTACGTGGCACGGCCGCTCGGCGGGATCGTGATGGCGCACTTCGGCGACCGGCTGGGGCGCAAGCGGATGTTCACGCTCAGCGTCTTCCTGATGTCGGTGCCCACGCTGCTGATCGGCCTGCTGCCGACGTACGCCCAGGTCGGCGTGCTGGCGCCGGTGCTGTTGCTGGTCATGCGGCTGGTGCAGGGCATCGCGGTGGGCGGCGAGGTGCCGGGCGCATGGGTGTTCGTGGCCGAACACGTGCCGCGCCATCGCGTCGGCATCGCCTGCGCCACGCTGACGGCGGGACTCACCGCCGGCATCCTGATCGGCTCGCTGCTCGCAGCGTGGATCAACGCGAGTTACAGCCCGGCGGACGTGCAGGAAGGTATCTGGCGACTGCCGTTCGTGCTGGGCGGCGTGTTCGGCTTCATCGCGGTGTGGCTGCGGCGCTGGCTGGAGGAAACGCCGGTGTTCGTGGCGATGCGCGAACGCAGGCAGCTTGCGCGGCAACTGCCGGTGAAGCAGGTGCTCGCCGAACACCGGCCAGCGGTGCTGCTGTCGATGCTGGCCTCATGGCAGCTGACGGCCGCCATCGTGGTGATCGTGCTGCTGACGCCGACGCTGGCGCAGACGGGATTCGACATCGATGCCGCCACCGCCTTCCGTGGCAACAGCGTGGCGACGCTGGCGCTGGTGTTCGGCTGCCTTGCCGCGGGCTGGGCGGTGGATCGCATCGGCGTGGGCCGCGCGCTGTTGGCCGGTTCGCTCGGCCTGGGCGTGTCCGCGTACGCGCTGTACGCCGCGCTGGTGTCGGGCCACCACGCACAGTTCGTCGCCTGGTACGCGCTGGCCGGCTTCTGCTGCGGTGTGACCGGTGTGACGCCGGCGCTGATGGTCGTGGCGTTTCCGCCCGAGGTGCGCTTCTCCGGCCTGTCGTTTTCCTACAACGTCGCATATGCGGTGTTCGGCGGCATGACGCCGCCGCTGGTCGCCTGGCTGTCCACCGCATGGGGCCCGATGGCGCCCGCGCATTACGTCGCCTTCACCTGCCTGGTCGGCGTGGGTGTGCCGTTGTGGTGGCTCAAACGACCCTTGAACCCCTCTCTGTAGGAGCGCCCTTGGGCGCGATGCTTTTTTGCGAGAGGGGTATCAAAAACAAGAAGAGCATCGCGCCCAAGCGGCGCTCCTACAGCCGCTGGATCAGCTCCATCGCAGCGGCGGGATTGCGTTCCTTGGCGCTGCTGATGAAGTAGACGAAGACATCCCGCCGCGGCAGCGCCGGCGCGGGCTCGCCCACATGCGGTAGCTCGGCGATGTCCTCGCCGCGCGACCATGCGCGTGCGCGTTCGGCCCACAGTGCCAGCTCCTTCGGCGGATACCCGCTGTCGATGGGCTGCGAACGCATCAGCCGCGCGTAGACGAAGTCGGCGGTGAGGTCGGCGAAGGACGGATACTCCGTGGAGTCGGTGAATACGGTGGCGACCTGGTGCCGGCGCGCCAGATCGACGAGGCCGGCCTCCACCGCCGCCGGATCACGGACCTCCAGCGCGTGCCGCAACGGCCGTCCATCGATCTCGCGCGGCAGCAGCGAAAGGAACGCATCCAGCTCCTCGGCATCGACGCGGCGTCCCGACTCGAACTGCCAGACCAGCGGTCCCAGCTTCGCGCCGAGCTCGGCGATGCCGCCGACGAAGTCCTCCACCTGGGTTTGCGTCGAGGCCAGCGAACGCGACTGCATGATCCGCTTGGGCGCCTTGGCCGAGAAGACGAAACCATCCGGCGTCTGGTCGCGCCAGCCGGCATAGGTGGCCGGTTTCTGCGCGCCGTAGTACGTGCCGTTGATCTCTATGGCGGTCAGCTGGCGGCTGGCGAATTCCAGCTCGCGCCGCTGCACCAGGCCGGCCGGATAGAAGTTGTTGCGCCACGGTGCGTAGGTCCAGCCACCGATGCCGACGCGGATGCCGGCGGCGGACACGGGAGGCGGGGAAGCGAAGAGGTCGTCCATGCCCGAAGCATAGCCCGGCGCGTGTCGCGCCCGCGTTACCATGCGGTCAACCCGCGCCCTCGGAGATGCCGCATGACCTGGACCACGCCCGACCTGTGCGACCAGTTCCCCGACGTGCAGGTGGCCGAGCCGGTGTTCCGCGGCTTCGGCGGTCAGGCACGCTTCTGCGGGCCGGCGGTGACGGTGAAGTGCCTCAACGACAACTCGCGCGTGCGCGAACTGGCGGCGACGCCGGGCGAGGGCAGGGTGATCGTCGTCGACGGCGGCAGATCGCTGCGGCGCGCGCTGCTGGGCGACATGATCGCGGCGAATGCGGTGAAGCACGGCTGGGCCGGCTTCCTGATCTTCGGCTGCGTACGCGATGTGGAAGTCCTGGCGACGCTGCCGCTGGGCGTGCTGGCGCTGGCCGCGCATCCGATGAAGACCGAGAAGCGCGGCTTGGGCGAGGTCGATGCGCCGGTGGCGTTCGCTGGCATGTCGATCGTGCCGGGCGACTGGATCTACGCCGATGCCAATGGCGTGATCGTGGCGAACACGCCGCTTCTGTAGGAGCGCCCTCGGGCGCGATGCTTTTCAATCGATGAAGCAACAGCATCGCGGGCATGGCCCGCTCCTACAAACGCGCGGTGCGGCAGGTCCTATCGGATCGGCTCGTCCAGCATCAGCTGGCGGACGAAGCGTACCGGCGGGGCGCCGTACGACAGCACCTGGTCGTGGTAGGCCTTCAGGTTGAACTGCGCGCCCTGCTTGGCTTCCGCCGCCTTGCGCAGGTCGAAGTGCTCCTGCACGCCGACGAAGTAGGTCGGCAGCTGCGCCGAGGTCAGCTGCGCGCGGGTCCACTTGCCGGCGGCTTCGCGTTCCTGCTGGAAGGTCTGGCGCACCATCAGGTCCATCGCCTGCTCGCGCGTCCAGCCGTCCACCTGCACGCCCTGGTCGAGGATCGCGTTGGCGATCGTGCGCAGGTAGAACTTCATCTGCACCAGGTGGAACAGCGGGTCGTTGTCCAGGTAACCGGCGTCGGACATCATCTTCTCGGTGTAGACCGCCCAGCCTTCGGCGAACATGCCCGAGCGCAGCACGGCGCGCAGCGTCGACGGGAACTTGGCCGAGTGCCAGCCTTCCAGGTAGTGGCCCGGCGTGCCTTCGTGGATGCTCAGCAGGTGGATCATCCGGCTGTTGTACTCGCGCAGGAACGAGTCGACCTGCGTCTGGTCCCACTCGTCCGGAATCGGCGAGACGGCGTAGAAGGTCTTCAGGTGCTTGTCGAGCGGGCCGGGCGAATCGCAGTACGCGACGGCCACGCCGCGCTGGAATTCCGGCATCTCGATGATCTCGACCGGCGCGTCGGGCAGGGTGACCAGATCGTGCTTGCGCACGAACTCGGTGGCCTGCGCCAGCGCGGCTTCCGCATCCGGCACCACCTGGTCGCGTGCAGGGCGTTCGGTGTACGCCAGCTCGAGCGCGGCTTCGATGGCCTTCTGCTGCTCGTCCGCGGTCGGCGTTTCCGGCAGTGCGGGCGCGCCGGGCTTGTCCTTCAGCACGGTGCGGGCAATGCCGTACATCTCCTCGCGCACGCGCTTGAGTTCGCCTTCGGCGCGCTGCTTGATGTCGGCGCGCGACAGCGACGACAGCAGCGCGAACTGCAGCTTCTGGTCGTACAGCGTCTGGCCGATGCGGAAGTCGCCTTTCGCGTTCGGCACCAGGGTCTTGTCCAGCCAGGCCTGGTGTTCGGCCACGGCCTTCTTCAGACCGTCGATGGCGGCCTGCGCCTGCCGGCGGTCGGCCTCGGGCAGGTCCTTGAGGTTCGGCGTGATGAAGGTCTCGACGATGCTGAGGAGGCCGGCGTTCTGTTTGGCGACGGTCTCGGCATGGATCTTCGGCACGCGCGCCGGGTCGAGGTTGGCGCGCGCCTGCGCCAGCAGCGCGGGGATCTTCTGCATGCGCGCGGTGGCGGACTTCAGACGTTCCGGCAGTGGCGCGAACTCGCGCGCCATCAGGCCGTAGATCGCGCCGCCGGCGAGGTTGTTGTAGACCTGCGGGTCCCACGCCCAGCTCTCCAGCGTTTCCGCGGTCCAGATGTCGTACTGCAGCTGGTTGCGCAGGATGGCCGCATCGACCTGGTTCTCGCGCGACAGGGCGGCGACGTCCATCGCATCCAGTTCGCCGAGGGTCGTCTTGCTGAAGGCGAGGCTCTTCTGGCGGCCGTCGGCGCTCAGGTCGTCCAGCTCACCGTCGTACGTGTGCTCGCCGATCTGGGTGGCGCTGACCGGCGACAGCTGCAGCCAGCCCTCGAGCGCGCGCTTGGACAGGTCGGCGAAGGCGGCGTCGGCCCTGGCGGTATCCGCGGCGGTGGCGGCGGCATCCGCACCGGGGGCGACGGTCGGGGCTTCGCTCTTCTGGCAGGCGGTCATCGAGGCCAGCAGGGCGGCGGCGAGCAGGGTCTTGCGCATGGGAATCCTGTTGCGGTGCAGGGTGGGTCGGGACCGACAGCATAGGCCGAAGGTCATGCCCGGACCCGTGCCATTCGATATACGCTGGCGCCCCCGGGCCAGGAGTCGCTGTCATGAAGCATGAAGGAAGCTGCCACTGCGGTCGCATCGCGTTCGAGGTCGAGGGCGACATCGGCGACGTCATCGACTGCAATTGCTCGCTATGCCGCCGTCGCGGCGGCCTGTTGTGGTTCGCGCCGCGCGAGGCGCTGGTGTTGAAGACGCCCGAAGGCGACCTGTCGACCTACACGTTCAACAGGCACCACATCCAGCACCACTTCTGCGCGGTCTGTGGGATCGCGCCTTACGGCGAAGCCGCACATCCGAAGACCGGTACGCAGATGGCGGCCGTCAACGTGCGGTGCCTGCCGGGCGTGGACCTGGCCTCGCTGAACGTCGTGGCCTACGACGGCGCCGCGCTGTGAGGTTCCGGGGCGTGCTGCGGTTGGCCGTGGTGCTGCTGGCCACGGTCGGCGGACTGGCTGGCTGCGCCAAGCAGGAAAGTGGCCATCTGCCGCGTACCGCGATGGTCATCAAACCGGCTGCCGGCGAGTTCCTGGCCTACGAGCACGACGTCACGCTGCAGTTGGACGCCGAGCGTATTCCGGCACGGATACAGGCGCTGCAGGACGCCTGTCTGCGCAAGCAGCATGGCGACTGCACGGTGCTGGAGGTCAGCCAGCGCGGAGGCGATGAGCCGCGCGGCATGCTGACGGTGCGCATCGTGCCGGCGGGCGTCGAACCGCTGATCGCGGCCGCCGGCGAAGGCGCCGACCTGGGCCATCGCACGACGCGCGCGGAAGATCTGGCGGAAGCGGTGCGCGACACCGCGCTGACGCGCTCCCGGCTGCAGAAGGAACTCGCCGGCCTGCAGGCCTTCCAGCAGCGCCGCGACCTTTCGGTGGCGGACATGATCGCGCTGTCGCAGCAGGTCTCGAAACTGGAAGCACAGGTGGAGGCGGCCGACCAGGAGGCCGCGCAGCAGCAGCGCAGGATCCAGACGCAGAAGCTGACGTTGCATTTCGAAACGCCGGGCGGCGAGAGCGGTCGCGGGGAAATCCGCCAGGCGGTGCGCGACTTCGTCTCGACACTGGCCAGCGGCACTGCCTTGACGATCCGTGCCGTGGCGTTCCTGATTCCGGTGCTGGTCGTGCTCGCGATGCTGGTGGCCGCATGGCGCAGGTTGCGGCGACGCCGCGCCTGAGCGATCAGGGCCTTTCGCGGCGTTGTGGTGTGGTGGGCGTGGCCGCTGCGGCGCGCCCGAGGAAATCGTCCGGCATCGGCGGCAGCGGCGTGCGCTCGTCGCGCGCCTCCTCCTTCAGCCAGTCGATGAAGGTCTGCGCGGCGGCGCTGGGAGGCCGATGCGCGGGATGCACCGCGTAGTACGAAAAACGCGCCTTCAGCGCCGGCCCCGGCAGGCGCACCAGTTCGTACCGTTGCAGGTAGGGTTGCGCCACGTGGCGCCGTGCCAGCGCCGCGCCCACGCCGTACACGGCCGCGCGCATCGCATCGGTGCTGTCGCTGAAGCTGTGCATCGGCGGCAGCCGCAGGCCGCGCACGCCGGCCGCACGGAACCAGTCGCGCCAGCCCTGCAGGGCGAGGTCGGTCACCAGCGGCAGCTGGGCGATCTGGCGCGGCTCCTTGATCGCTTCGATGCCGGGCAGGGCCGGGGATGCGACCGGGAACAGTTCGTCGTCCATCAGATGGTGCGCGGTCAGGCCCGCCCAGTGCCCGGGGCCGTGGCGGATGCCGAGTTCCGGCCCTTCGTCGTCGAATCGGGTCAGCGCGATGCCCGTGTCGACATGCAGGCGGATGTGGGGATGGCGCGAGCAGAAGCGAGGCAGCCGCGGCAGCAGCCAGCAATACGCCAGTGAGTGCAGCGTGGTGATGCGCAGCGTGGTGGTCTTGCCCGCCAGCTGCAGGTGGGAGGCAACCGCATCGATGTCGCCCAGCGCCGCATTCGCCGCGTCCGCAAGCTGCCGGCCTTCGGTCGTGAGCTTCACGCCGCGCGCATGGCGCTGGAACAACACCACGCCCAGCAATGCCTCCAGCTTGCGCACGTGATGGCTGACCGCGCTGGCGGTGAGGTGCAGCTCGTCGGCCGCATGGGCGAAGTTCTGGTGGCGCGCCGCGGCGGCGAACACGCCGAGGGCGGGCAGCAGGGCAGGGCGCAGGCTCATGATCGCTCCAGGCACAAGCCAGATTTGTGGCTTGCCCGCATGCTACGCGCTTGTGGGCACTCACGGGTGATCCAGAATGGCCGCAGGCACGAACGAGGGCCGCCACGATGGCACAGGGAGACAGCATGGCCATGACCCCACCGCAAGCGGTCGAGCGGGACTGGCGCACCCCGCTGGAGCTGCTGGTGCTGGGCGCGATCTGGGGCAGTTCGTTCCTTTTCATGCGCATCGCGGCCAACCCGTTCGGTCCTTTCGCCCTGGTGGAAGTACGCCTCGCGCTCGGCGCGCTGATCCTGCTGCCGTTCCTGTGGCGCGAGCGTGCGCACTTCCGTGCCGGCCTGTGGCCGAAGCTCGCGATCATCGGCGCGATCAATTCGGCGATCCCGTTCCTGCTGTTCGCTTGGGCCGCACAGCGCTCGCCCGCGGCGATCGGCGCGATCTGCAATGCGATGACGGTGCTGTTCGCCGCGATGGTCGGCTTCCTGTTCTTCGGCCAGAAGATCGGCCTGCGCCGCTCGCTCGCCCTGTTGGTCGGCTTCGTCGGCGTGGTGGTGCTGGCGACCAGCAAGGCCGGCGGACTGAGCGTGGGCGGTGCGGTCATCGCCGGTGCGACCGCGGCGCTGCTGTACGGCGTGGGCGTGAACCTGGTGCGCAGGCATCTGGCCGGCATTCCGCCGGCGGCCGCAGCGGCCGCCACGCTCAGCTGCGCGGCGTTGCTGGTGTTGCCGTTTGCGGCGACGCACTGGCCTACGCATGCGGTCGGTGTCGGCGCCTGGGGCGCGGCGATCGCCATCGGCGTGCTCTGCACCGGCTACGCCTTCCTGTTGTATTACCGCCTGATCCAGCGCATCGGTCCCGCCCGCGCCGCGACCGTGACCTATCTGGTGCCGCTGTTCGGCGCCGGCTTCGCGTGGCTGTTCCTCAACGAACCGGTCACGCCGGCGATGCTCGCCGCCGGCGCGTTGATCCTGGGCAGCGTGGCAGTGAGCCAGCGGGCGGCGTGAGCGTGGCTCAGGCGAACAGACCCTGTGTCAGCGACAGTGGCGCATGCCGTTGCGCCACGCTTTCCACGGCGCTGCGCAGCATGGCGGGTGCGACATAGGCATGGTGGACGCCACTGATCGCGGCCATGTACGCGCGCCCGAAGGCGTTGCGGTACTGCACGCGCGTCCCCAGCGTCACCTCGACGCCCGTGTCGGTGACACACACACCGACACAGGAACGGAACACCAGGTGGCGATCATCGGCACCCAGGATCACCTGTGCCCGCTTGCCGTCCGCATCGATCCCCTGTGCGATGACCGGGAACCGCCCTGCGAACAACGGGCCCTCGGTCGTCGACAGAAGCGACGACACCGGGCAGCCGAGCGGCGAGGTGCGCAGCCGCAGCGGGCGGACCAGCACGTTGCGCAGGCGCATGAGCTGGGTCACGCCGGCCGGGCGGTACTGCAGGAATCCCTGCAGCACGTCCGCCAGCAACTCCTGCGCGGTCGTGGTCGCCATGCCCTGCAGGCGCAGGCTGAAGGTGTCCTGGTGATGGAAGCCGGGCAACTGCTCGAGCAGCAGTGAACCTTGCGGGGGCGAAGGCAATGACGCCACCGACGATGCGCGACCCTGGACGAAGCCGACCTCGGCGCACCAGCCGGCAAGCCGCGTGCGCAGACGACCGGCGGCCGCCCGCAGCGTGGTGCAGGCACGCTGCTGCCAACTGCCCGGAGGCGCATGCAGGGCCAGGCGCACGGTCGGGATCCGCTCCAGGTGTTCCGGATGACCGGTCATCCATGTGCGCACGTCGTCGGGCAGTGTTTCGGTCAGGGTGGCGATGTTGGCGTCGCCTGCCAGCACCCGATCGCGCACGACACCGTGCGCAAGGCCGCCGAGTTCGTCGGTATGGCAGGACAGCGCGAACAGCACCGGATGCGGGCTGCCCGGCTGGAGCGGCGCGAACTGGTGCCAGGTGCCGCTGCCGAAGCGCACGCTGAAAAGCGCGTCCGCCGGCAGGTCGACATGGTGCAGGGCCGCCGCGAAATGCACCGGATCGCGCGCGAGCTGTTCGTCGGAGGCGGTCGAGAAGCGCAGGCGCGCGCCGCCACTGCCGGTCACCGCCGTGAAGGTGCGGTGTCCCGCGTGACGATGGAAGGGATGACCATCGGGGCCCACCGTGAAGGTGTACAGCGCACTGCGTTCGCCGGCGTCGAAATCCGGTGCCGCGATCCGGACCGAGGGTTCATCCAGCGCATCCACGAAGCCCGGGTGTTCGCGCTGCAGCGCGCCTGCGACGGCATGGAGTCGATCGCCCGATCCCGGCCCGAGTTGCCCAAGCAGAACGACCTCTACGGGCAGCCCGCCGGAGTACGACTGGATACGGGCGATCGGAAAACCGGGGACGACATCGGCATGGCGAGGCATCGGATTCTCTCCTGCAGGCGCTCAGCGGGCCTTGGGTGTCCTGGCCAGCGCGCGGGCCTTGGCTTCGCGTTTCAATGGGCCGGCGGTCGGGCAGACCTCGAAGGCGAACCCGGTCAGCGTGTTGACCAGGTTGTCGGGCGCCAGCCGGTAGAAGACGAACTGCCCTCGCTTGTCGCTGGTGACCAGGCCGGCGGCTTCGAGCACCGACAGATGCCGCGAGATCGCGGGTGCGCTCATGTCGAAGCGTGCGGCGATCTCGCCGGCCGTCAGTTCCTGGGCTGACAGATAGGCGAGGATTTCGCGCCGCGGGCGGGAGGCGAGGGCGTCGAAGATGCGGTCGACCGTCATGTGTATTTAGATAATTAACGTATTTGCTAAATATCTAAGTGCCGAGGTCCACTGTCAAGCACCGCCTGTCGGTGAATGTAGGAGCGACGTGAGTCGCGACCGCGCGAAGTAAACACCTATGAAGCGCGGGAAGGGGATGCTGCCCTTCGGGCTTCCACCTCAACGGATGATCGACGGTCGCGACTCACGTCGCTCCTACAGGAAGCGCTTGCGACTCAGCGCTTCGCTTCGCGCACCGGCAGCGGCACGTTGCACAGGTCGATGTGGCCGGCGGGGCGCACGTACCAGTCGTCGCGGCGGTTGCGGCGGGCTTCGGTGGCGGCGGCGAAGGTCTTCGAATCCGTACGCAGCACCTGCAGCGGCACGCGTTCGTTCTCCGGCACGTCGCTGGCCAGGCGGATGGCGGTGATCGGCGTGCGCTGCTCGGGCTTCTCGTAGAAGCCCATCGGCTCGGGGCCGCGCGGGATCGCGCTGAGCAGCTCCATGCCCTTCACCACGCGGCCGACCAGGGTGATGTTGCGGTCGAGCTGGCGCGGCGACTGGCCGGTGACGACATACAGCTCGCTGCCGTTGCTGCTGTCCGGCGGGCCGCCGCGGCCGGCGCCGAGTGCGCCGTAGCAGTGCGTCAGCCAGGCTTTGCCTGCCTTGGGGTCGCGCGCGACGGGAAAGCCGTCGACGAAACCCACCTGCGGCGCCCAGCCGTCCACATCCGGCAGACGGGTGAACCTCAGGCCAGCGGACGTGCGCGCAAATTCGGCGGGCAACTTCGTCTTCGCCGTGCCCAGCGATCTGGCCTTGGCGGCATCTTCCGCATCGGCATCGCCGAACTGCACGACGAAGTTGTCCTGCGAGCGGTAGATGGCCAGTCCGTTCCAGAACCCCTCGTGCGCCAGCGTGCGGATGTTGGCCACATGCTCCGGTGCGAAGGCCGGCGCCAGTTCGATCACCACGCGTCCGCCGGGCACGTCCATGTACAGCGTGTTGGCCGGATCCAGCGTGCGCCAGTCGGCGTCAGGCGACGCGTCGAGGATCTCCTTGGCCGTCAGCGGCTTCGGCGGTTCGGCCGCATGCAGCGTGGGCAGGGCGAGCAGGCAGGCGAGCAGCAGCGGGAGACGGCGCATGGGCATTCCTGGACACGGGATGCCCGGATTGTAGTGCGCCACGCGCGCGGGCGGTGGCCGCCGCCGTGGACGATCAGCTCTTGTAGTTCTTCGCGCGATTGATGCCGAGTGCGATCAGCGTGCCCAGCGCGCCCGACAGCAGGTAGGCGCCCAGCCACGACAGGCCGAAGTTGGCGCACAGGCCCAGCGCCACCAGCGGAGCGAAGCCGGCGCCGATCAGCCACGCCAGATCGGAGGTCAGCGCCGCGCCGGTGTAGCGGTAGCGGCGGCCGAAGTTCGCGGTGACCGCGCCCGCCGCCTGGCCGTACGACAGGCCGAGCAGGGCGAAGCCGATCAGGATGAAGGCGCCCTGGCCGACCGGACCGCCTTCCATCAGCGTGGGTGCGAAGCCACTGAACATCGCGATGCCCACCGCCAGACCGCCCAGCGTGCGCGCACGGCCCACCCGGTCGGCGATCAGGCCCGAGACCACGATCGCGCCGGCGGCGATGAACGCGCCCAGGATCTGCACCAGCAGGAAGCTGACGATGGACTGTTGCGAGTACAGCAGGATCCACGACAGCGGGAAGATCGTGACGATGTGGAACAGCGCATAGCTGGCCAGCGCGGCGAACGCGCCGATCACCACATGCCGGCCCTTGGCCTGGAACAGCTCGCGGACCGGCGTGGGCTCCAGTTCCAGTTCGCCCATCTTGTCCTGGTATTCGTCGGCCACCACGATGCGCAGCCGCGCGAACAGCGCCACCACGTTGATGGCGAACGCGACGAAGAACGGATAGCGCCAGCCCCACGTCAGCAGGTCGGCTTCTTCCAGGTTGGCGTACAGGAAGGCGAACACGCCGGCAGCGACGATGAAACCCACCGGCGCGCCCAGCTGGCCGAGCATGGCGTACCAGCCGCGGCGTTCCTTCGGCGCATTCAGCGCGAGCAGCGACGGCAGGCCGTCCCACGAGCCGCCCAGGGCCAGCCCCTGCAGTACGCGCAGCACGGCCAGCAGGACGATCGAGGCGGCGCCGAGCGAGGCATAGCCCGGCAGGAAGGCGATGCCGGCGGTGGCCGTGCCCAGCAGGAACAGCGCGACCGTCAGCTTGAGGCCGCGGCCCCAGCGCGCCTGGATCTTCATCGACAGCATGGTGCCGAACGGGCGTGCGACGAACGCCAGCGCGAACAGCGCGAACGACCACAGCGTACCTTCCAGGCGGTCCACGAACGGGAAGAACACCGCCGGGAAGATCAGCGCCGAGGCGATGCCGAAGACGAAGAAGTCGAAGTATTCGGACGCGCGCCCGATCACCACGCCGACGGCGATCTCGCCCGGGGCGACATCGGCGTGGGCCTTGGTGCCGTGGTCGTGGGTGGAAGTCGTGGGGCTGATGGACGCCATGGGGACGGGGCTGCCGGGTCGGACTGCGGGAAAGGTACGACCATAGGGTCGCAGACCGCACCCGCCTCCGCGATAGGACAAAACGTCCAATACTCCGCGCCGGGCCGGCGCACTACATTGATCTCGATCAATCCGTAAGCCCCACGCCCATGTCCCTCATGCGCCGAGCCCTGCAGGCCGCCGTGGCGATGTCCGCCACCGCCGTGCTGTCGGGGTGCAACCTGCAGGTCCTCAATCCCGCCGGCGACATCGCCGCCCGCCAGGGCAACCTGATCCTGGTGGCGACGGCGCTGATGCTGATCGTGATCGTCCCCGTGATCGCGCTGACCTTCTGGTTCGCGTGGCGTTACCGCGCGTCGAACACGCAGGCCACCTACAAGCCCGACTGGGACCATTCGACGCAGCTGGAGCTGGTCATCTGGGGTGTGCCGCTGCTGATCATCATCGCGCTGGGTGCAGTGACGTGGATCGGCACGCACCTGCTGGACCCGTACCGCCCGCTGGGGCGCATCGCCGAAGGGCGTCCGGTGCCGGAGGAGGTGAAGCCGCTGGAAGTGCAGGTGGTGGCGCTGGACTGGAAATGGCTGTTCGTCTATCCCGAATACGGCGTCGCGTCGGTCAACCAGATGGCCGCGCCGGTCGATCGCCCGATCACCTTCCGCCTGACCTCGTCGTCGACGATGAACGCGTTCTACGTGCCGGCGCTGGCCGGCATGATCTACACGATGCCGGCGATGGAGACCAAGCTCCACGCGGTGATCAACAAGGAAGGGAACTACGAGGGTTTCTCGTCGCATTACAGCGGCGAGGGCTTCTCGCACATGCGGTTCCGTTTCCACGCGCTGTCCGATGAAGGTTTCGACCGCTGGATCGGAGAAGCGCGCGCCGTCGGCAAGGCGCTGAGCCGCGCCGAGTACCTGCAGCTGGAAGTGCCCAGTTCGCGCGAGCCGTCGCGCCTGTACGCGTCCGTCGATCCGGGCCTGTTCGATGCGGTGGTCAACCGCTGCGTCGACAGCGACCGACTGTGCATGGACCAGATGATGGCCTACGACGCCATGGGCGGACGCGGACTGGACGGTCCGGACGCGCTTCAGCGCCCGCGTCGCGGCAACCTGGCCGCGGGCCCGTTCGTCCGCTCCGAGCTGTGCACGGTCGAGACCGCGCGCGCAGCCGCGGCGGTATCTCCTGCTTCGTCCGCCGGCATGAAGGCGCCGTGATGCGCCGCGCCGGCACACCCCTGGATACACCGGATTCACTCCATGGCCTTTGACACCAGCACCGTCCCCCATTCCCCGATCACCGGTCGCCTGGCCTGGGACGCGATTCCCATGCTGCACGATCCGATCATCGCCGCGACCTTCATCGGTACGTGCATCGGCGGCATCGCGCTGCTCGCGGTGATCACGAAGTACCGGCTGTGGGGCTGGCTGTGGCGCGAGTGGTTCACCAGCATCGACCACAAGAAGATCGGCATCATGTACATGGTGCTGGGCCTGGTGATGCTGCTGCGCGGTTTCGCCGACGCCATCATGATGCGCCTGCACCAGGCGATGGCCTTCGGCGACAACATGGGCTATCTGCCGCCGCACCACTACGACCAGATCTTCACCGCCCACGGCGTGATCATGATCTTCTTCGTGGCCATGCCGCTGGTCACCGGCCTGATGAACTACCTGGTGCCGCTGCAGATCGGCGCGCGCGACGTGGCGTTCCCGTTCCTCAACAACTTCAGCTTCTGGATGACGACCGCCGGCGCGGTGCTGGTCATGCTGTCGCTGTTCCTGGGCGAGTTCTCGACCTCGGGCTGGCTGGCGCTGTCGAACCTGGGCAACCAGGATCCCGGGGTGGGGCTGGACTACTACATCTGGGCGCTGCAGATAGCGGGCGTCGGAACCTTGTTATCCGGCGTCAACCTGCTGGTGACCATCCTGAAGATGCGTGCGCCCGGCATGGGCATGATGAAGATGCCGGTGTTCACCTGGACGGCGCTCTGCACCAACGTGCTGATCGTGGTGTCGTTCCCGGTGCTGACCGCGGTGCTGGCGCTGATGACGCTGGACCGCTACGTCGGTACCAACTTCTTCACCACCGACCTTGGCGGCAACGCCATGCTGTACGTCAACCTGATCTGGATCTGGGGCCACCCGGAGGTCTACATCCTGATCCTGCCGCTGTTCGGCGTGTTCTCCGAGATCGTGTCCACGTACTCGGGCAAGCGCCTGTTCGGCTACTCGTCGATGGTGTACGCCACGGTCTGCATCACCGTGCTCTCGTACCTGGTGTGGCTGCACCACTTCTTCACGATGGGCTCGGGCGCCAGCGTCAACTCGTTCTTCGGCATCACCACCATGATCATCTCGATCCCGACGGGCGCGAAGATCTTCAACTGGCTGTTCACCATGTACCGCGGCCGCATCCGCTTCGAGGTGCCGATGCTGTGGACGATGGGCTTCATGGTCACCTTCGTGATCGGCGGCATGACCGGCGTGCTGCTGGCGGTGCCGCCGGCGGACTTCGTGCTGCACAACTCGCTGTTCCTGGTCGCCCACTTCCACAACGTCATCATCGGCGGCGTGGTGTTCGGCCTGTTCGCGGCGATGACGCACTGGTTCCCGAAGGCGTTCGGTTTCCGGCTCGACGATTTCTGGGGCAAGGTCTCGTTCTGGTTCTGGCTGGCCGGCTACTGGTTCGCGTTCACCCCGCTGTACGTGCTGGGCCTGATGGGCGTGACCCGCCGCATGAGCCACTTCGAGGATCCGTCGCTGCAGATCTGGTTCCAGATCGCCGCCTTCGGCGCGGTGCTGGTGGCCATCGGCATCGCCGCGTTCCTGTACTGCATCTACGTCAGCTTCCGCCGCCGCGAACAGCTGCGCGACCACACCGGCGATCCGTGGGGCGGCCGCACGCTGGAATGGTCCACGTCGTCGCCGCCGCCGGACTACAACTTCGCCTTCACCCCGGTCGTGCACGACACCGATGCCTGGACGGACATGAAGCAGCGTGGCTTCCAGCGTCCGCGCGATGGCTTCAAGGCGATCCACATGCCGCGCAACACCGGGGCCGGCGTCATCCTGTCGGCCCTGAGCACGGTCTGCGGCTTCGCCCTGATCTGGCATGTCTGGTGGCTGGCGGGCGTGTCGCTGCTGGCGACGATCGTCTACGCCATCTGGCACAGCTTCGACCGCGACCGCGACTACTACATTCCGGCCGACGAGGTCGCCCGCACCGAGCAGGCGCGCACCGAACAGCTGGAGCGCGCACTCCTGAACCAAGGCCTTGCGAACCACGCCCATGTCTGAGTCCATCGCCCTCCATCGACCCGACGGCTCGCCGGTGTTCCTGGACACCGAGGGCAGGCACCATCCCGAGAACGGCACGCTGCTGGGCTTCTGGATCTACCTGCTCAGCGACCTGATGATCTTCGGCAGCCTGTTCGCCACGTTCGGGGTGTTCTCGGGCAGCTACGCCGCCGGTCCGTCCGGCCGCGACCTGTTCCTGCCCAACCTGCACCTGATCGCGATCAATACCGGCATCCTGCTGGTGTCGTCGATCACCTACGGCTTCGCGATGCTGGCGATGCTCAGGCGCAACGCCCGCGGCACGATCGGCTGGCTGCTGGTCACCGGCCTGCTGGGCCTGGCCTTCCTGTCGATCGAGGTCTACGAGTTCCACCACTTGATCCACATCGGTGCGGGTCCGCAACGCAGCGCGTTCCTGTCGGCCTTTTTCACCCTGGTCGGCACGCACGGGCTGCACGTGCTGTTCGGCGTCATCTGGGTGGTCGTGCTGTGCGTACAGGTGCGCAAGTGGGGGCTCAACCGCACCACCACGCGCCGCATCGCGTGTCTGTCGATGTTCTGGCATTTCCTCGACGTCGTCTGGATCGGCGTCTTCACCTTCGTCTACCTGATGGGCGTGCAGTGATGGGTCATCCTTCTTCCCACTCCGAACACGACGACTTCCTCGAGGACGGCATTCCGCACGTCAGCATGAAGGAGTACGTGACCGGCTTCGTGCTTTCGGTCGTGCTGACCGCGATCCCTTTCTGGCTGGTGATGGCCAAGGTGCTGCCCACGCCCACCATCACCACGCTGGTGATCCTGGCCTTCGCCATGGTGCAGGTGGTCGTGCACATGGTGTATTTCCTGCACATGAATCCGAAGTCGGAAGGCGGCTGGAACCTGTTCGCGCTGATCTTCACCGCCGTGCTGCTGATCATCGTGCTGATCGGGACGCTGTGGGTCATGCACAACATGAACACCAACATGATGCCGGGCTCGCACGACATGCATCGGCACCAGGTGCAGGAAGCGGCGCAGAGCCTGCCGTGAACGATCCGGCCGCCGCGACCCGTCATCCTGCGCCGCGCAGGCGGTGGCGGGTCGCGTTCGCCGGCCTGCTGGCGGTCGCCTTCTGCGGATTCATCGCACTGGGCGTGTGGCAACTGCAGCGGATGGCCTGGAAGCACGACCTGATCGCGCGCGTCGATGCGCGCATCCACGCAGCGGCTGTGCCCGCGCCGTCGCGCGCTCGATGGGCGTCCGTCAGCGACGCGAACGACAGTTACCGGCGCGTGTCGGTCAGCGGGCGCTTCCTGCCCGACAGCGAGACGCGCACGCAGGCCGTCACCGAGCTGGGTGGCGGCTTCTGGCTGCTCCAGCCGCTGCAGACCGACGATGGCGATTACGTGCTGGTGAACCGCGGCTTCGTGCCGATCGGCGGGGCGGTGTCGCCTGCGCCGGACGGCCGGGTGGTGGTGGAAGGGCTCCTGCGCATGAGCGAGCCGGAAGGCGGTTTCCTGCGCCGGAACGTGCCCGCGCAGGATCGCTGGTACTCGCGCGACGTCGTCGCCATTGCGCGGAAACATCGACTGCCTGCGGAAGGCGTCGCGCCGTTCTTCATCGATGCCGACCGCGATCCGGCCGTGCGCGAATGGCCGCGCGGCGGCATGACGGTGGTGACGTTCCGCGACTCCCACCTGTCCTACGCGCTGACCTGGTTCGGCATGGCGCTGCTGACGCTGGTCGGCGGTGGGCTGCTGGTCGCGTCGGAGCGCCGGTTGCGCCATGATCGGCGCCTCCGTCGCCCCTCGGACCCGCATGTACTTCCGCCAGGCTGATTCCGTCGACGATCCCGAGCGCGCCGAGCCCCGCGTGGACGGCTCGCACGACCGCGCCGGACTGCGCAATCTGCAGCAGCTCATCCAGCTGCGCTGGATCGCGGTGGTCGGGCAGGTGGCCACGATCCTGGTGGTGCAGTACGGGCTGGGCATCGCGCTGCCGCTGGCGCCGATGTTCGCCGTGCTCGCGGCACTGGTGCTGTTCAACCTGGCCAGCCAGGCGTGGTGCCGGCGCCGCGCGCAGGTGTCGCACGCTGCGCTGCTGGTCGGCCTGCTGGTGGACGTGGCCTCGCTGACCATCCAGCTGTACCTGTCCGGCGGCATCGCCAATCCGTTCGTGTTCCTGTTCCTGCTGCAGGTGGTGATCGGCACCGTGCTGCTGCGCTCGCCGGGCAGCTGGGTGATCGCGGCGGCGGCCGCGCTGTGCGTGGTGGGGTTGGCCGCCGTGCCCGCGCCGCTCAAGCTGGCGGTGCAGCCGGCGCGCGGGCTGGCCGACCCTTACGTGCAGGGCCTGCTGGTGTGCTTCCTGCTGATCGCGGGCCTGCTGGTGGTGTTCATCACCCGCATCGGCGGCATCCTGCGCGAACGCGACGCGCGCCTGGCGGAGCTGCGCCAGCGGGCGGTGGAAGAGGAGCACATCGTCCGCATGGGCCTGCTGGCCTCCGGTGCCGCGCATGAACTGGGCACGCCGCTGTCGACGCTGTCGGTGATCCTGGGCGACTGGCAGCATCTGCCCACCATGGCGTCCGATGGCGAACTGCACAACGACGTGCTGGAAATGCAGGCGCAGGTGGCACGCTGCAAGTCCATCGTCACCAACATCCTGATGACGGCGGGCGAGACCCGCGCCGAGGCCCCCACCGAGACCACGCTGCACGCGCTGTTCGACGAACTGGCGCATGAATGGGAGCAGGCGCGCAACCCGCCGCGCTTCGATTACCGCAACCAGAGCGGCTTCGACCCCCGTATCGTCAGCGATGCCGGTGTGCGGCAGATGGTGTTCAACGTGCTGGACAACGCGCTGGAAGCCTCGCCGGACTGGGTGGCCATGGACGTGCGCTGCGAGGACGACACGGTGGTGGTCGACGTGTCCGACGCCGGCCCGGGCTTCGAGCCCGGCATCCTGCGGCGGCTCGGTACGCCGTACAACAGCAGCAAGGGGCGGCCGGGCGGCGGCCTGGGCCTGTTCCTGTCGGTCAACGTGGCGCGCACGCTGGGCGGGCAACTGCAGGCGAGGAACCGGCCGCAGGGCGGCGCGGTGGTGACGCTGACGCTGCCGCTGGCGGCGATCGCGATCGAGGAGGCGAATGATGACGACCAAGACTGAGCGCCGGTTGCTGATCGTCGAGGACGATGCGGCGTTCGCGCGCACGCTGGTGCGCTCGTTCGAGCGGCGCGGTTACCAGGTGCGCCATCTTGCCGGCGAGGACGGCATGCCGGCGCTGCTGGAGGCGTTCGCGCCCACGCATGCGGTGGTCGACCTGAAGCTCGCCGGCGGCGCATCCGGCCTGTCCAGCGTCAAGCACCTGCACGACGCCGATCCGGAGATGGTGATCGTGGTGCTGACCGGCTACGCCAGCATCGCGACCGCCGTGGAAGCCATCAAGCTGGGCGCGCGACACTACCTGGCCAAGCCGTCGAACACCGACGATATCGAAGCCGCCTTCCAGCGCGCCGCCGGCGACGCGGACGTGGAACTGACCGCGCGCACCACGTCGATCAAGACGCTGGAGTGGGAGCATATCCACGAAGCACTGGCCGCCAGCGACTTCAACATCTCCGAGGCCGCACGCCGGCTGGGACTGCACCGGCGCACGCTGGCGCGCAAGCTCGAGAAGCGGCGGGTCAAGTAGCCGCGGCGCGGCCTGCCAGCGCGCTCCGCCGTCGGCGTTCCTCACATCGCGTCCACGCACCTGTCTGCGCACGCCGCCGTCCATCGGGCCGGCAGCGCTGCCGGCGCGTGCCGATGCATCCGGCATCGATCACCCGGCGTAGGCCCTGTCGTCCCGTGCCGCACGCGCCGCGGGGCGGATGCAGCGCAGGTCCCGCGCGTGCCCGTGTTGAAGGTTCTTCCCCTGGGCACTTACCTCACAGGAACAGACACCATGAAAACGCTTCGACTCTCCGGTCTTCTCCTCGCCATCGGGCTGCTGCCGTTTGCCGCCTCTGCCGCACCCACCGTCAATACGCTCGGCGGGGATACCCGCGTGCAGCTGTCGGCCGACCTGACGGGCGCGCTGACATCGCTCGGCGTATCGGTGAAGGCGTCCTATCCCGCGCGTCTGCGCGGTGCCGGTGCGACGTTTCCCATTCCCGGTGGCGAGCTCGACCTGGGCAGCCTGAAGGGCGAAATCGACCATGCCGGCGGCCTGACGCTGCGCGCGGGCAAGACCGAGGTCAACCTGAGCAGCTACACCATCGACACCACCGGTGATGCGCCGGTGCTCACGGGACTGGTGAAGCTCAACGACAGCGTGCTCGGCCGGTTGCCGCTGTTCGACATCGCGCTGGTCGGTGCGCCGGTGGTACGCGGCCGGCACGCGCGCGTCGGGTCGGTGCAACTGGACAACGCGCAACTGACGCTCAACGGCGAGGCCGCCGAAGCGTTGAACGCGGTGTTCAACGTGTCGGCCTTCCAGGCCGGCCTGCCGGTCGGCACCGCGCGCGTGCACACCTACTTCTACGAGCCGGCGCCTTGAGCCGCAATGCCGAACCTGCGTACCGGAGGACGCCGTCCTCCGGTGCGCCGTCGTTGCAGACGCTGCGGCATGGCGGCAGATGGCGCACGCTGGTCAACGTGCTCGGCAACCAGGCGGTCTGGTTCGTGGCGGTGATCGCGGCCGGACAGGGGCACGCCTGGCCGGGGGTGCTGGCGGCGACGCTGTTCGTCCTGTCGCAGGTGTGGCTGGCGCCGCGCCGCGCGCACGAAGTCCGTCTGGTGGGACTGGCCATCCTGTGTGGCCTGGCGGTGGATGGCGTGGCGTCCGCGCAGGGGTGGGTGGTGTATCGCGCCGCTTCCTTCGGCGAGCTGGTCGCTCCGCCGTGGATCCTGGCGCTGTGGGCCTCGCTGGCGGTGACCCTCAACAGCGCGATGCGCGCCCTGCAGTCGCGCCTGTGGCTGGGGGCGCTGCTGGGTGGCGCCGGCGGGCCGCTGGCCTATCTCGCCGCGGCACGTGGCTGGGAGGCGGCGCAGTTCGCGGCGCCCCAGTGGCATGGCGTTACGTGGCTCGCGGTCGCGTGGGGCATCGCGCTGCCGGCGCTGCTGTGGGCGGCCCGTACGTGGGAGAGACGCGCGGCAGCGGCCGCGCCCGTCGAGAGTCGCGCCACCGCGTCCTGATGCGCTGTCCCGATCCGCGTGCCGCCACATCCCCCCAATACGGCGGGATGACTACTGGCACATTCGCTATATCAAAGTTCGCAATAGCATCGTCTCCAACCTAGCGGTCGGTCCGCGAAGGGGGAGCGATGAACGAACCCGACATCCATCTGAAGAAGTTCCAGAAGGAACTCAGCGCCGGCACCGTGTCGCTGGCGCTGCTGGCGGTGCTGGCCCGCGCCGGCGAGCCGCTGTACGGCTACCTGATCGCCAAGCAGCTGGAGCGCGTCGGCGACGGCGTGCTCAGCGGCAAGCAGAGTGCCCTCTATCCGGTGCTTCGCAATCTCGAAGGCGGCGGCTTGCTGGACAGCTTCGTCGAGCCCTCGGTCGCCGGGCCGCCACGCCGCTACTACCGCATCACCGAGGCAGGGCGGCAGACCCTGCAGTCCTGGGCCGCCGCCTGGCGCGCCACCCGCGATTCCGTCGATTCCGTGCTTGAGGGGATTCCTGCATGAACACCACCACTGCGGGCAGTCGCCTGCCCACCACCATTCCCGAGTATCTCGAGCAGTTGCGTGCCGCCCTGGCCGGTGCCGACAAGGCGATGGTGCAGGACGCCGTCTACGATGCGGAGGAATACCTGCGCTCGGAGCTGGCCGAAAACCCGGGCAAGTCGGAAGCCGAGGTGATCGCCTCGGTCGCCGGCAGCTACGGCGCGCCGGAAGAAGTCGCCGACATCTACCGGGAAACCGAGGTCACCGTCGCCAGGGCGCTGCGTCCGCCCGTTCCGCCCAAGCGCAAGTCGCTACTCGGGCGCTTCTTCGGCGTGGCGGCCGATCCGCGCACGTATGGCGCGCTGTTCTACATGCTGCTGTCGCTGGCCACCGGCACGTTCTACTTCACCTGGGTCGTCACCGGGGCCAGCCTGTCGGTCGGCCTGCTGATCCTGATCATCGGCATCCCGCTGCTGCTGCTGTTCCTGATGTCGGTCCGCCTGCTGTCGCTGGTCGAAGGCCGCGTGGTGGAAGTGCTGCTGGGCGAGCGCATGCCGCGCCGTCCGCTGTATACGCAGCGCGACAAGCCGTGGCTGACGCGGTTGAGGGAGTTGTTCACCGACGGCCGCACGTGGACGGCGGCGCTGTACCTGCTGCTGATGCACCCGCTGGGTGTGCTGTATTTCTCGATCGCGATCACGCTGCTGGCGCTGTCGCTGGGACTGATCGCCGCACCGGTAGCGTACTTCCTGCCGTTCGACTACGTGCTCAGCTTCGGCGAGTGGAGCGTCGTCGATGACGCGCCCTGGCTATTGCCGCTGTTCTCCGTCATCGGCTTCGTCCTGCTGTTCGCCACCTTGCATCTGGCGCGCGTCGTCGGCCTGTTCCATGGCTGGCTGGCCAAGCATCTGCTGGTGCGCACGCCGGTGGTGTGAGGACGCGATGTGGGAGCGACGCGAACGAAAAGGCCGCCCGGGAGGGCGGCCTTTCTCAATACATGGAAGCGGCAATTCTGAAAAAGCTTCGCGACTGACGTCGCTCCTACAGGACGCCGCGCTTCAGCCGGCGTACTTGGCGATGAAGTCACGGACCTGCGGGTAGACCTTCTCGCGCCAGCGGCGGCCGCTGAAGATGCCGTAGTGGCCGGCGCCTTCGACGGTGAGGTGCTGGTGGTGCGCCTTGGCGATGCCGGTGCACAGATCGTGCGCGGCGGCGGTCTGGCCCTGGCCGGAGATGTCGTCCAGTTCGCCCTCGATGCTCATCAGCGCGGTCTTCCTGATCGCCGCCGGTTTGACCAGTTCGCCGTTGACCTTCCACTGGCCACGCGGCAGCAGGAATTCCTGGAACACCGTGCGGATGGTGTCCAGGTAATACTCGGCCGGCATGTCGAGCACGGCGTTGTACTCGTCGTAGAACTTGCGGTGCGACTCGGCGTCCTGCAGGTCGCCCTTCACCAGGTCCGAATAGAAGTCCCAGTGCGACATGAAGTGGCGGCTGGGATTCATCGCAATGAAGCCGGCATGCTGCAGGAAGCCCGGATACACGCGGCGGCCTTCGCCCGGGTAGGGCGAGGGCACGGTGTGGATCACGTTGTTCTCGAACCACGACAGCGGATTGCGCGTGGCCAGGCTGTTCACTTCGGTGGGGCTGCTGCGCGCATCGATCGGGCCGCCCATCATCACTAGCGAACGCGGCGTCGCCTCGCCGCGCGCGGCCATCAGCGACACGGCGGCCAGCACCGGCACGGTCGGCTGGCAGACGCTGATGACGTGCAGCTTCTCGGCGCCGATGTGGCGGATGAACTCCTCCACGTACGCGACGTAGTCGTCCAGGCCGAAGGCGCCTTCCGTGGCGGGCACCATGCGCGCGTCCACCCAGTCGGTCACGTAGACCTTGTGGTTGCGCAACAGGGTGTGCACGGTGTCGCGCAGCAGCGTGGCGTGGTGGCCGGACAGCGGCGCCACCACCAGCACGACCGGGTCGTCCTTCAGCAGGGCGATGGTGTCGGCATCATCGCTATAGCGCTTGAAGCGCAGCAGGCGGCAGAACGGCTTCTTCAGCGCTTCCAGTTCCACGACGGGCACGGTGCGGCCGTGCGCTTCGACGTCGCGGATCTCCCACGCCGGCTTTTCGTAGTCCTTGCCGATGCGATGGACCAGTTCGTTGCCGGCGGCGATGCGCTCGGCGCCCGGCATGTTGGACAACCAACTGCTCGGTGCGGAAAACATGCGGGCGTTCGCTTCGGCCATGTAGGCCAGCGGCGCCATCCATGCGCGTCCGAGTTCATGCAGTTGGTACAGTGTCATGGCGGTCCGGAATCCCGATTTTGGTGCACGGTGCTGCGCCGCAGCATACCGCAAAGCCGGTATCGCCGCGCGCAGCCTGTTCAGGTTATCGGCCGATAATCCGCCGCCTCCAGTACCGCCACGTCGCCCGCCAGTCGCGGCCCCAGCCAGCAGTGGTTGCCGACGGACTGGAAGCCCTCGCCGTTGAACGCCTGCCGGTACCAGGCCGCCCTGCGCGGCTGGAACCCCTCATGGTCGCCCTCGAAGTCGTCCTCCTTCGCGAACGTCTCCAGGAACGCCACCCCGCCGCACAACTCCGCCAGCCCGGGCAGGCCGCGCTTCAGCTCCCGCGTCGGCACGTAATGCAGCACGTCCGAGCACACCAGCAGATCCACCGGCGCGCACGGGCGCAGGTACCGGAAATCCTCGAAGCGCGCGTGGTGCAGGTTGCGCGTGCGCCCGAAACGCCGGATGGCGTACTCGCTGCTGTCGAAGCCGAGATACTGCAGCTTCGGCCGCAGCTTAATGAGCGGTGCGCGCCATGCGCCTTCGCCGCAGCCGATGTCCAGCACGGTGCGGATCGGCCGTTCGAGATGGTATTCGGCCACCGCCACCGCCACCGCCACCTTCCGCGCGAGGCGCGGTGCGCCGCCGACGTCGCCGTCGCGGTACCAGCGTTTGAAATAGTCGGCGTCGTAGTGTTTGGTCATTGAAATACGCGGGAAGTGGAAAAGAAACGCCTGGTCGTCATCCCGGCGGTTTTCAACAGCCGAATGGCTGGTCAAGCCGGGATGCAGGTTGCCGTTGCGTTTTCGGGGAGCGTACGCAGCGACAGGATCAAGATGGGTCCCAGCTTACGCTGGAACGACGGCGAGCTGGCATCCCGGAAGTTGGACAGTTCTTGCGGCAGTAGCGGAGAATCCCGCCTCATCCTTCCGAGCGACGGAGCCGGCCAGCGTGGACAACGCCAGTCTCTACTTGTGGGTCAAGACCTTCCATCTCGTCTTGGTCATCGCCTGGATGGCGACGGTGTTCTACCTGCCGCGCATCCTGGTCAACCTGGCCGAGACCACCGGGCAGGCCGACGTGCAGGCGCGCCTGCAGTTGATGGGGCGTCGGTTGTACGGCTTCGGCCACACCATGTTCGGCATCGCGGTGATCCTGGGCGGGGTGCTGTGGTTCCACTTCGGCATCAGCGGTGGCTGGCTGCATGCCAAGCTGACGCTGGTCGCGCTGATGCTGGCGCACTACATCGTCGCCGGGCGATGGCTGAAAGGCGTGGCGAAAGGGAAGCCGCTGCCTTCACCCACTGCGCTGCGGTGGTTCAATGAGCTGCCGCTGTTCGCGTTGATCGCGGTGGTGTGGCTGGTGCTGGCCAAGCCGTTCTGAGGCGGAGGCGCCGGTTACCGGCGCCGCTTCACTTCTTTTCGAAGTCCCTGATCTTCGGCAGCTCCACCGGCACGCCGTTCGCGTCGCAGGTGCCTGCCGCGCAGAGCCGCGCGCGCAGCGTTGGCGTGGCCTGGACGATGATGTGGTAGATCGCGTTCTGTTCGACCGTGCCGCGCACGGCGTCGCTGCCGGGACCGATGGCCCAGATGCCGACGTCTTCGCCGCCGTGCGATTCCGACTTCAGCGGTACGAGGGCTTCCTGCAGGTAATCGGGGTGTTCGGTATCGACGTGGCTGAGATCCGGTCGGCCTTCCGACGGTTCGACGCTGCTGGGCGCATGCAGGAACGTCTTCGGGCCGGCGGGCTGGCGGTTGCTCGCGCCGGTGTAGCCGGGGCCGTTGGCGTAGGTCAGTGTGGTGAAGGTCAGGCCGGTCTGGTCGCGGGCGAACTCGCCCGGCGAGTCGTCTTCGCTGCCCTGGCCGCGCACCTTGCCGAGGATGGGATTGCCGCGCACCGGATAGCCGACGAAGTTGAGCGTGTGCGAATGATCCGCGGTGACCAGAATCAGGGTGTCGTCGCGCGAGGTCGCGTCCAGCGCGGCCTGCACCGCATCCGACATCGCGACCGTCTCGTCGAGCGCGCGGTAGGCGTTGCCGTAGTGGTTGGCGTGGTCGATGCGCGCGCCTTCCACCATCAGGACGAAGCCCTCCGGCTTGCGCGACAGCGTGCGGATGGCCGCACGCGTCAGGTCGGCCAGCGAGGGCTCACCCTGCGCGTCCTTGCGGCGGTCGTGCTCGAACTGCATGTGGTCGTATTCGAACAGGCCGAGCAGCTGCGGCGCATCGGCGGCGGCCTGCAACTGCTGCGTGTTGGTGACGTAGGCGCCCTGTGGGTGCGCCTGCTGCCATTCGGCCACGAGATTGCGGTGGTCCAGGCGCTGGCCGACCTTGTCGTCTTCTTCGGGATCGCGCACGTCGACCGGCAGGAATTCGCCGCGACCGCCGCCCAGCGCGACCGTGGGGCCCTTGCCGAAGCGTGCGGCAGCGAGCAACTGCTGCGCGATGTCCTTGCAGCCGGCCTCGACTGCTTCCGGCGGCAGGTCGGTGTCGTTCTCCCAGTCGCGGTGCGAGACGTGTGCGTACATCGCCGCCGGCGTGGCGTGGGTGATGCGCGCGGTGGTGACGATGCCGGTGGCCATGCCGGCGCTGTCGGCCAGCGTCAGCCAGCTGAGCAGGTCCTTGCTGCCGTCGGGCGTGCATTCGCCCTTGCGGCCGGCGGATACACCGATGGCGCCCATGTGCGACTTCACGCCACTGGCGATGGCGGTCATGGTGCCGGCGGAGTCGGGCGTCTGCGAATCGGTGTTGTAGGTCTTGCTGAAGGCGGTGTGCGGGAAGTGTTCCCAGCTCAGCAGGTTCTCTTCGCCCGGCGCTCCCTTGCGCTGGCCCTCGAAGATGCGCGCCGCCGCTACCGTGGTCAGGCTCATGCCGTCGCCGAGGAAGACGATGACGTTCTTCGCGCGCCCCTGCATGGCCCCGTTCGCCGCCGCCTTCGCCGCACCATTCCGATACCACCATTGCGGCGTTTCGCCCTGGGGGTGCGAGACGGCAGGCACATCCACGTGGAACGCGCTGGCGCGCGAGGACGCAGGAGCGCCCGGGCTGCTGGCGCACGCGGCCAGCGATGCGGCCAGCAGGGACATCAGGAACGGGTGCAGCCGGCGCATCGGGTTTCCTTGTACGGGCATGACGGTCTTCGTTGATGACGCGGTGACGGGCGTTGTCCTCATTCCGCCGGGTGCGGCCATGCGCATGGCACGCGTCGTCAGGACGGGCCGACGGGCAGGGCGCGCAATTATGCCTTCCGTGCAGTGTCCTGTTCATGACACCCGCCATTCCGTGAGCAGGGTCGCCGCTTGCAGGGGCTTGGGCTAAGGTGTCGCGTCCGCCTATGTGAGCCGTTCCGATGAAACTGGTCTCGGCCTGGTTGAAGATCCCGTTCTGGCAGCGCGTCGTCGCCGGCTTCGTGCTGGGCGCGCTGGCGGGTTGGCTGATGGGGCCGGCGGCAGGCGTCTGGCTCAAGCCGTTGGGCGATCTGTACGTCACGCTGATCAAGATGATCGCGGTGCCGCTGGTGTTCTTCGCGGTGATCAATGCCGTCTCCAGCCTGCACGGACAGAAGTCGGTCGCGGCGCTCGGCGGGCGCACGTTCCTCTGGTTCGCCACCACCGCCGCGTTGGCGGTGTGCGTGGGCCTGGCGGTGGGCTGGATCATGCAGCCTGGCAAGGGACTCACGGGCCTGATGATGGCGCCGGACTACCAGGTGCGCGAGGTGCCCACGCCGGTGCAGGTGCTGCTGGACATCGTGCCGGCCAACCCGTTCAAGGCGCTGACCGAGGGCAAGATCCTGCAGGTCATCTTCTTCGCGGGTCTGCTTGGCTTCGCCCTGGTGAAACTGGGCGAACGGAGCGCGGGCCTGCGCACGCTGGCCGGCGAGGCCAGCGACACCATGGTGCAGGTCACGCGTTTCGTGCTGGAGATGACGCCGATCGGCACCTTCGGCCTGATCGGCACGCTGGTCGGTACGTACGGTTTCGAGAAACTGCTGCCGCTGGGCAGCTACATCGGCGCACTGTATGTCGCGTGTGCGGTGCACATCGTGGTGGTGTACGGCAGCCTGCTGCTCGCGCACGGGCTGAATCCGTGGAAGTTCTTCCGCGGTGCCGCGCCGGGCATGCAGGTGGCGTTCGCCAGTTCGTCCAGTTTCGCCTCGATGCCGGTGGCGCTGCGCAGCGTCACCCACAATCTGGGCGTGGACAAGGACTACGCCGCGTTCGCCGTGCCGCTCGGCGCCAGCATCAAGATGGACGGCTGCGGGGCGATCTATCCGGCGCTGACGTCGATCTTCGTGGCGCAGTACTTCGGCCTGGACCTGTCGGTGAACCAGTACTTCGTCATCCTGCTGGCGTCGGTGCTGGGCAGTTTCGGGACCGCGGGTGTGCCCGGCACGGCGACGGTGATGGTCACGCTGGTGCTGAGCGCGGCGGGCCTGCCGTTGGAAGGCATCGGCCTGCTGGTCGCGATCGACCGCATCCTCGACATGATGCGCACGATGACCAACGTCACCGGCCAGATGCTGGTGCCGGTACTGGTGGCCAAGGAGACCGGCCTGCTGGATCGGCAGGTCTACGAGGCCGCCTCGACCAACGTGGGGCTGGACGAAGGCGAGCCGCGCGCTGGCTGATCGTAGGCCCGCGTTGTTGTGGGAGCGACGTCAGTCGCGAACGGACCGTCCGGAGCCTTCATCGCGACTGACGGCGCTCCCACGGGATGCGGCGTCGGAGGTCAGGTGACGGCGTCCTTGTCCCGCGACACCCACCAGGCGAACACCGCTGCGGTGACGAACATAAGCAGGCTGTAGACCGCCGCCGGCACCGAGATGGTGGGGTTCTGCAGCACGTTGAGCGCGATGAAGATCGCCAGCGTGCCGTTGTGGATGCCGATTTCCATCGCGATGGCGATGGCCTGCTTCTTGGGCAGCCGCAAGGCCAGCGGTGTCCCATAACCGGCGCCCATGCTGGCCAGGTTGAACAGCAGGCAGGCGAGGCCGACGATGGCGAAGTAGGTGGTCAGCGTCCTCCATTCCTGCGCGACCGCGGCCACGACCAGCAAGGCAAGCACCAGCACGGAGAGCAGGCGGATGGGCTTCTCGGTCTTTGCCGCGAAGCCGGGCGCCTTCGCGCGCAGCAGCATGCCGATGGCGACCGGCACCAGGATGATCGCGGCCACCTCGACCACCTTCTTCGTCGGCGGCGGCACGTACTGGCCGGCGCCGAGGAAGTACTCCAGCGACAGGTTCAGGATCACCGGCAGCGTCAGCAGGCACAGCAGGCTGTTGATCGCGGTGAGCGTGATGTTCAGGGCCACGTCGCCGCGGGCGAGGTGGCTGTAGATGTTGGCGGTGGCGCCGCCGGGCGAGGCGGCCAGCAGCATCAGGCCGACCGCCAGTTCGGCGGGCAGGCCGAAGCCGAGCGCCAGGCCAAACGCGACCCACGGCAGCACCAGCGTCTGCAGCGCCAGACCGATCAGCACGGCGCGCGGATAGCGGGCGACACGACGGAAATCCTCGAGCGTGAGCCCCAGCCCGAGGCCGAGCATGATGATGCCCAGGGCCAGCGGCAACAGCAGGTTGGTCAGCAGTGATGCCTGCATCGCGTACGACTCCCCTTCGTGCAACGGACAGGTGATGCGCGGCTATCGACGCGCCTCCGGAGGATGGCGGCAACCCGACATCCCGCGCAAGCTGCGGCGCATCGCGATGGCCGGACAGCATGAAGGCCGCACAAGGCGGCCTTCTGCATGGACTCACCGGCGCGGCGCGCGTTACATCGCGACGCGGCGACCGCTGAGGTAGCGGTTCGCCCAGTAGCCGGTGATCAGGCTGTCCACGCGCACGTCCTTGCCGCTGCTGGGCGAATGCAGGAAGCGGCCTTCGCCCACGTAGATGCCGACGTGGTTGATGCGCCCCTTCAGGCCGAAGAACACCAGGTCGCCCTGGCGCAGCTGGTCGCGGGCGGCGACCAGTTCGGCGTCCGCCTTGCTGGCCATGTCGCGGGAGACGCGCGGCAGCTCGATGCCCAGCGCGGTGCGGAAGACGTAGCCGACCAGTCCGCTGCAGTCGAAGCCGCTGTCGGGCGAGGTGCCGCCCCAGCGGTACGGCGTGCCCATCAGGGCCAGCGCGCGCTGCAGCACCATGTTGACCTTGCCGCCCTGCTGTTCCTGGGCGACGACGCCTTCCTTGCTCAGATCGTAGGCGGCCAGCAGCTTGCTGATGTCGCCGGCCACCATGGCCGAGCGGTCGACCAGCGGCAGCGTGTCGCTGGCGGCCAGGCGCGGCAGGAGGGCGGAGAGCGTGGCGGTGGCGGCTTCGGCCGCCTTTTCCTTGACGCTGGTGATGACCGGCTTGGCGGCGGCCGCCGGGGCAGGCGTCACGACGTCCGGGGAGGCCGGAGTTGACGCGGCGTCGACGTCGGCGGGAGCACTCTGTGCCTGCGCTACGGACGCGACGGCACACAGGCCGAGGCTCAGGAGAAGAAGGGAAACCCTCCGCGACAGGCGGTGGGTGGCGGCAGGCTGGCCTGTGGGCAGGTCGTCGTCGGTCGTCACGCGCAGGTAGGGTTTAACAAGTCAGCGGCGATAATGCCGGCTGATCGGCCCGATTTGGTTCAGAAATCGTTATTTATTTGTTAAGCGTGAACGTTGCGCGTCACAGACTTGACCGAATCCTAACGAAGTACGCGTTTGGCGCCGCTGTAGTGGTCCCGCCAGTAGGGCCCGTCCAGATGGTCGAGCCGAACTGTCCCGCCGGTGCTGGGGGCGTGCACGAAGCGGCCTTCCCCGACGTAGATGCCGACGTGAGTGACATTGCCCCGGCTGCCGAAGAACACCAGGTCGGCCGGCGCCAGTCGGCGCGGCTCGATCTTCGGCCCCTGCACCTGCGCCAGTTCGCGCGAGGTCCGCGGCAGGCGCAGGTCCAGCATGTCCCGGTACACGTAGGTCACCAGCCCGCTGCAGTCGAAGCCGGATTCCGGCGTGTTGCCGCCGTAGCGGTAGGGCGTGCCGACCAGGCCGATCGCGCGCATCAGCACCGACGTGGCAGCAGCCGGATCGTCGGCCTGCACTGCCGGCCAGTCGCGCTGCGCCGGGGGCGGCGAGGCCTTGCGCGCCTGCGGCTTGGAGCCGCCACAGCCGGCGAGCACCAGCAGGCAGGTACCGAGCACGAGGGGGGCCAACGACCGAAGTGGCGCGGGCGTGGGCAAGCCGGGATAATGTCGGGCCTTCATCGCGGCGCATCTTCGCCGCATTCCCTTGCGGCCGACAAGCCGCCCCCGTCCTGCCGGCCGGCAGGCCCCGTCCAGAGTCCCGCATGAAAATCGCAAAAGACAGCGTCGTCCGTTTCCACTACACCGTGTCCGAAGCCGGCCAGGAGCCGATCGAAAGCTCGAAGGACCGCGAGCCGCTGGCGATCCTGATCGGCCACGGCAACATCATCCCGGGCCTGGAGAACGCCATGCAGGACCGCGAGGCGGGCGAGAGCTTCGGGGTCGACGTCGCCGCAGCCGATGCCTACGGCGAGCGCCGTGACGGCCTGACCCAGCGCGTGCCGAAGAAGCATTTCGGCAACCAGCGCCTGGTGCCGGGGCAGCAGGTGGTGCTGCAGACCAACTTCGGCCCGCGCGCGGTCACCATCCAGAAGATCGGCATGAGCGTGGTCGACGTGGACCTCAACCATCCGATGGCCGGCAAGGACCTGCACTTCGACGTGGAGATCGTTGAAGTGCGCGAAGCCAGCGCCGAGGAGATCGAGCACGGCCATGTGCACGGCGACGGTGGCCACCATCACTGAGTCGCGCGGCATCGCGTGATCCGACGGCCCGCGCGAGCGGGCCGTTCTTTTTTGCAGGCGGGATCCGCGGCCGCGCATGGTCTAATCGCGGACCACATCAGGGGAAGCGAATGACGGCGACGAACACGGAGAACCTGGCCCCCATCGCGGCGGCCGAGCGCATCGGGGCAATGGACGTGCTGCGCGGCGTCGCGCTGCTGGGCATCCTGCTGATGAACCTGGAAGGCTTCGTGGGGCCGGTGATGGCCGCGGGGACCGGGCTGGATCCCGCACTGACCGGCGTGGACCGCACCGTGGACCTGCTGGTCTACGTGCTGGTGCAGGGCAAGTTCTACACCCTGTTCTCGCTGCTGTTCGGCATGGGGTTCGCGGTGATGTCGCAGCGGGCGGAGCAGGCGGGCCGGCCGTTCGCCGGCGTGTACTGGCGGCGCGGCCTGGTGCTGCTGGCCTTCGGCGTGGTCCATGCGCTCTTCATCTGGGCCGGCGATGTGCTGATGATGTACGCGCTGTGCTCGTTCCTGCTGCTGGCGTTCCGGCCGCTGCCGACCCGCTGGTTCGTGCCGCTGGCCCTGCTCGCGTACGCCATGCCGATCGGCTTCATGCTGTTGATGGGCGGCATGGGGTCGCTGCTGGCCGGCACCGAAGGCTGGGACAAGGCCATGGGGCAGATCGGCGTGCAGATGCAGGCGCTGATCGAGAGCGAGCGGACCGCCTACGGCAGCGGCACCTACGCCGAGGTCACTTGGCAGCGGTTGAAGAGCACCGGCATGGCGCTCAGCAACATCACCATGTTCGGCTTCATCGTGTTCGGCATGTTCCTGCTCGGCGCCTGGTTCGTGCGCAGCGGGGCGATCACGCGGCCGCGGGAGTTTCCGCGCTTGTATGCCTGGCTGCGCTGGGGCGCGCTTCCGCTCGGCCTGCTGGCGATGCTGGGCTCGGTGGCGCTGGTGCCGACCATGGATTTCGCCACCTTCAACCTGCGCGTGTCCGCGGCGTTCACCCTGCAGATGCTGGCCAACCTGCTGATGTGCCTGGGCTACGTGGCGTGGGTGATGCGTGCGTTGGCGTCTCCGGTCTGGCAGCGGCCGCTGGGCTGGCTGGCACCGGCGGGCCGCATGGCGCTGACCAACTACCTGATGCAGTCGCTGGTCTGCACATGGATTTTCTACGGTTACGGGCTGGGCTATTTCGAGCAGCTGCCGCGTGCCTGGCAGCCGCTGTTCGCGCTGGTGCTGTTCGGCACGCAGGCGCTGCTGAGCCGTCTCTGGCTGTCGCGGTTCCGTTTCGGCCCGATGGAATGGCTGTGGCGGTCGGCGACCTATCTGAAACCGCAGCCGCTGCGGCTTCGGACGGAGTAATTCCGACTAGACTGCCGCGGTGAATTCCCCCCACGACGACGTCCTCATCCTCGGCGCCGGCGCCATCGGACTGGCGACCGCGCTGTCGTTGCTGGAGGCCGGCCGTGGCGTGCGCGTGATCGATGCGGTGGCGGCCGGCGGCGGCGCCTCGCACGGCAACTGCGGCACCATCACGCCCAGCCACGCGCCGCCGCTGGCGGCGCCCGGTGTGGTCGCGCAGGCGCTGCGCTGGATGTTCACCCCGGACGCACCGCTCTACCTCAAGCCGCGCATCGATCCCGCCCTGTGGCACTGGCTGCTGCGGTTCGCCGCACGCTGCAATGCGCGCGACTGGCGGCAGAGCACGCAGGCGCGCGCGGCGTTGCTCAACGACGCGCGGTCACGGCTTGCCGACTGGGTGGAGCGTTATCGCCTGGCGTGCGAGTTCGAGGAGGAAGGCCTCGACTACGTGTTCCGCGATCCACGCAGGTTCCGGCAGTACGTGGACGAAGCGGCGGTACTGCGCGAGTTCGGCATCGCCACGCAGGTCTTCGATGGCGCCGCGTACGAGCGCGAGGAGCCGGCCATGCTGCCCGGCGTCGCCGGCGCGATCCGCTTCCCCGGTGACGCGCGCCTGCGGCCAGACCGCTACGTGGCGGAACTGGCCCGCGCCGTGCGCGAGCGCGGCGGCATTATCGAGCAGCATTGCCGCGTGGACCGGCTGGAACCCACCGACCGCGGCGTGCGGCTCACGACAGGGCAGGGCAGGCGCGACGGGCGCGAGGCGGTCATCGCGATGGGCGCGTGGACGCCCGTGTTCGCCCGCACGCTGGGCGTGAAAGCGCCTATCCAGCCGGGCAAGGGCTATTCGATCACCTATTCGCGCCCGGCCCGCGTGCCGCGCCATCCGATGGTGCTGAAGGATCGCGCCGTGTGCGTGACGGTGTGGGACAGCGGCTTCCGGCTGGGCAGCACCATGGAGTTCTCCGGCCACGACGACACGCTCAACGAGATACGGCTGGCGGCGCTCGAGCGCGGCGCGCGCGAATTCCTGCGCCACCCCGTCGGAGCCGAGGTGCGGGAGCGCTGGTGCGGCTGGCGGCCGATGACCTGGGACGACCTGCCGCTGCTCGGACGTGCGCCGCGCCACGACCATGTCTGGCTGGCGGCCGGCCACGGCATGCTCGGCATCAGCATGAGCGCCGCGACCGGCCAGTTGATGGCCGACCTGATGACGGGCCGCACGCCTGCCTTCGATCCTTTCCCGTACCGACCGGAGCGATTCGCATGAAACCGCAGGCTTTCGACCTGATCGTCATCGGGGGTGGTTCGGGGGGGCTGGCCGGCGCCTTCCGCGCGGCTTCGTACGGGGCCAGGGTCGCGCTGCTGGAACCGAAGGAACTGGGCGGCACCTGCGTCAACGTCGGCTGCGTGCCGAAGAAGGCGATGTGGCTGGCGGCAGAGCTGTCGCAGCGGATCGCGATGGGGTCGACGCTCGGCTTCGACACCCCGCCGCCGACGCTGGACTGGAAGGAATTCATCGTGCATCGCCAGCGCTACATCGCCGGCATCCACGCCAGCTACATGAAGCGGCTGGACGAGAGCGGCGTGGTGCTGATGCCGTGCCGGGGCCGACTGCGGGATGCGAACACCGTGGTCAACGCCGACGGCGTTGCGCTGCAGGCCGGACATTTGTTGATCGCAACGGGCGGCCACCCGGTGCGGCCGGATATCCCGGGCGCCGGGCTGGGCAAGGTCTCCGACGATTTCTTCAGCCTGTGTGCGGCACCGCCGCGCGTGGCGATCATCGGCGGCGGCTACGTGGCGGTGGAACTGGCCGGCGTGCTGCAGGCGCTGGGCAGCCAGGTGGAGGTGTTCGTGCGCGGGCCGCGCCTGCTGGATGGGTTCGACACGCAGATCACCGACGAACTGGCTGCGGACATGCGCCAGCACGGCGTGCGCCTGCACTTTGGACACGCGGTGGCGGCGCTGGAATCCGCGCCCGACAAGGGCGTGGTGTTGCTGGCCGAGGACGGCATGCGGACGGACCGGTTCGACGAGGTGATCTTCGCGACCGGTCGCCGCGCATCGACACGCGACATGGGCCTGGAGGCGGCCGGCGTTGCCCTCGACGCGAAGGGCTTCGTGCAGGTGGACGCGCGGCAGGACACGAACATCACCGGTATCCATGCGGTGGGCGACGTCACCGGCCAGGCGGCGTTGACGCCGGTGGCCATCGCGGCGGCACGACGGCTGATGGACCGGCTGTTCGGCGGACAGCCGGAGGCACGCTTCGACTACGCCGGGATTCCGACCGTCGTGTTCTCGCATCCGCCCGTGGGCACGGTGGGATTGAGCGAAGCCGACGCGCGCGCGCGATACGGCGATGCGGTGCATGTGCTGACCACGCGTTTCCGGCCCATGCTGCACGCATTGGCCGATTCGCCGCAGCGCAGCCTGTTCAAGCTGGTCTGCGTGGGCGAGGACAGGCGCGTGGTCGGCCTGCATCTGCTGGGCGAGGGCGCGGACGAGATGCTGCAGGGCTTCGCGGTGGCGTTGAAGAAGGGCATCACCCTGGCCGACCTGCACGACACCGTCGCCCTCCATCCGACCAGCGCCGAGGAAGTGGTGCTGATGCGCTGAGCCAGGCCTGCGGGAGGCGGCGATACAATGGCCGCATGGACACCTACACCCTGCATCGCGGTACCGCGCCGCTGCTGGTCAGCCTGCCGCACAACGGCACCGCGCTGCCCGACGATATCGCCGCACGCCTGACGCCGGAAGCGCGCCGCGTGCCGGACACCGACTGGCATGTGGCCGAGCTCTACGCGTTCGCGCGCGACTTGGGCGCATCCATCCTGGTGCCGGCGTTTTCGCGCTATGTCGTCGACCTCAACCGTCCGGACGACGATGTGTCCCTCTATCCGGGACAGAACACCACCGGCCTGTGCCCGATCGTGCGCTTCAGCGGCGATCCGCTGTACCTGCCGGATCAGCAGCCCACGGCGGAGGAGATCGCTGTGCGGGTCGACACCTACTGGCGACCCTATCACCAGGCGCTGCAGCAGGAGCTCGCGCGCCTCCGCGACGCGCATGGCCGCGTCGTGCTGTGGGAGGGGCATTCGATCCGCAGCGTGGTGCCCTTCCTGTTCGAAGGTCGCCTTCCGGATTTCAACCTGGGCACCGCCGGCGGCGCGAGTTGTTCGCCTGCGCTGCAACAGGCGCTGGAAGCGGAGCTGGCCTCGCAGCAGGCGTACAGCTTCATCGTCAACGGACGTTTCCGCGGCGGCTACATCACCCGTCACTACGCCGACGTCGCCAACGGCATCCAGACGGTGCAGTTGGAACTCGCGCAGCTCACCTACATGGACGAAGACACCTTCGCCTATCTGCCCGAGCGTGCGGCGCGCACGCAGGGGCTGATCCGCCGCCTGCTGGAACGCACGCTGGCGTGAGGCACGCGCCATGACACAGCCGAAGGCGGAAGACGAACTGGCGCAACCGCTCGACGTGGCGCCGGCCGAAGCGCTGGAAGCGCCGCATCCACGGCCGGCCCTGCATGCGGTCAGTCGCTCCGGCCTGGTGCTCGCGGCGCTCGGCGCCATCGCCTTCTCGGGCAAGGCCATCATCGTCAAGCTGGGGTATCGCTACGGCGCGGATGCGGTGACGCTGCTGGCCCTGCGCATGCTGGTGGCGTTTCCGTTCTTCCTGCTGATGGGCGCCTGGGCCGCGCGTCGCAGTGCGCCGCTGTCGCACGCCGACCGCATGAGGATCGTTGTGCTGGGCGTCCTCGGCTACTACCTGGCCAGCTTCCTCGACTTCGCCGGTCTGGCCTACATCACCGCCACACTGGAGCGGCTGATCCTCTATCTCACCCCGACCCTGGTGGCGCTGATCGGCTGGTTCGCACTGGGCAAACGGATCTCGCGACGCCAGGCGCTTGCGTTGGTGGTCAGCTATGCGGGCGTGGCGCTGGCATTCGGACACGACCTGCATGTGGGCGGTTCCAACATCCTGCTCGGCGGACTGCTCGTGTTCGGCAGCGCACTGGCCTACGCGCTGTACCTGGTCGGCAGTGGCGAACTGGTGGCGCGGGTCGGTGCCGTGCGACTGACTGCGTACGCCAGCAGCGTGGCCAGCGTGCTGTGCCTGCTGCAGTTCGTGGTGCTGCGGCCGATGCAGGCGCTGGTGCTGCCGTGGGAGGTCTACGCGCTGTCGCTGCTCAATGGCACGCTATGCACCGTGCTGCCGGTGCTGGCGGTGATGATGGCCGTGGCGCGGATCGGTTCCGCGCTGGCGGCGCAGGTCGGCATGATCGGCCCGGTGTCGACCATCGTGCTGAGCCTGCTGCTGCTCGGCGAACCGATGGGGCCGTGGCAGGTGGCGGGCACGGTGCTGGTGATGGCGGGTGTGTTCGCGGTGTCGCGGCAGAAGACCGTCGCGCGCTGATCCGGTGTCAGTCCGGCACGCTCGCCTGCGCCAGCCATTGCACCACGTGGGCCAGCGCTTCGCCGTGCGTATCGCCGGCGAGCCTGCACTCCTGGTAACGCTGCTGTTGACGATGCGCGCTGGTGCCGCGGTCGAGGATGCGCCACGCGTGGTCGATCTGCGGGGCGCAGTCGAGCGCCGCCACGTCGGGCGCGATGAGTTCGAGCGTGCTTTCCAGCATCTCTCGCACGCAGACGAGATCGCCACTGCCGATGTCGATCAGGCCGGCGTCGAAGCCGTGGCGCTGCGCCCGCCACAGGTTCTCCTCGATCACCGCCTGTCCCGCCGCGTCCAGCGCGGCATGCAGGCCCGGCGTGCGTTCCAGGTACCGCACCAGGCACCGGAACAGCTGCGCGATTGCCAGCGCATCGCGTGGATCCGTGCAGGCATCGGTCACGCGCAGTTCCAGGGTCGGGAACGCGAGGGAAGGGCGCAACGCCCACCATAGGAAGCTGGCGTCGCGGATGGCGCGCGCGCCGATCATGCGGCGCACGTAGTCGTCGTAATCGGCCTGGCTGCGGAACAGTGGCGGAAGTCCGGTGCGGGGGATCTCCTGGTAGGCCGTCTGCCGGTAGCCCATCAGGCCGGTGGCATGCCCCATCCAGAACGGCGACGAGGTGCTGAGGGCGAGCAGCAACGGCAGGAACGGCTGCATCCTTGCCATCAGCGGCACGCGCTGCGCCGGATCCGCCGGCTGCACATGCACATGCAGGCCGCACAGCAGGTTGCGGTGCCCGAGCATCTGCAGTTCGTCCATCACGTGGTCGTAGTGCGGTTTGTCGGTGCTGCGCTGGCCCCGCCATTGCGCGGCCGGATGCGTGCCCGACGACAGGATGTCCAGCCCGTGCGCGCGGGCGATGCGTCCGGTCGTGCGACGCAGCACAAGCAGGTCGTCCTCGGCCGCACGCGGGTCGGCGTGCACCGCCGTCTGCACTTCCACCTGCGTCTGCAGCATCTCGCTGCCGAAGCGTTCGCCCAGTTCCCCCCGGCACGCCTCGAAGAAGCGGCGCGGCATGTGCCGCAGGCGCCGGCCATTGCGCCGCACGAGGAAATATTCCTCCTCCAGCCCGAAGGTGTAGCGGTGCGTGTCGCGCTCGGCGGCCATGCCCGCGTTATCGCACCGTCGCGGTGAACACGGTGTTCAAGCGGCGCGGATCGATGGCGGCGAGCGAAAGCGCCAGCGCAATCTGCTGCATCCCGGCGGATGGCGGGATCCGGTCGGCGATCGGGCGAAGATCCTCCTCGCGCGCCCGTCCGCGAACGCCTGCGATCAGGCGTCCGGCGAAGCCAGATCGCCCTTCGTCTCCAGCCGCGTCGCGAAGAACATCCGACGGACACGGCAACGAGGCCGTCGCAACGGCCCCATCCAGCGAATCGCCGCGGTCAGACCTCTAGGGAAGCCAGATCGCCCTTGGTCTCCAGCCACGACTTGCGATCCGACGCCCGCTTCTTAGCCAGCAGCATGTCCATCAGGCCGCGCGTCTCCGGTTCGTCGTCCACGGTCAGCTGCACCAGGCGGCGCGTATCCGGGTGGATGGTGGACTCGCGCAGCTGGGACGGATTCATTTCGCCCAGGCCCTTGAAGCGGGTGACGTTGACCTGGCCGCGGATCTTCTCGCGCTCGATCTTCTCCAGCAGCAGGCGCTTCTCTTCCTCGTCCAGCGCGTAGAACACCTGCTTGCCCACGTCCACGCGGAACAAGGGCGGCATCGCCACGAAGACATGGCCCGCGCCCACGAGCGCCGGGAAGTGGCGCAGGAACAGCGCCGTCAGCAGCGTGGCGATGTGCAGGCCGTCGGAGTCGGCGTCGGCCAGGATCACCACCTTGCCGTAGCGCAGGCCGCCGATATCGTCCTTGCCGGGGTCGCAGCCGATGGCCACCGCCAGGTCGTGCACTTCCTGCGAGGCCAGCACGCTGCCGGACGCGACTTCCCACGTGTTGAGGATCTTGCCGCGCAGCGGCAGGATGGCCTGGAAATCCTTGTCGCGCGCCTGCTTGGCCGAACCGCCTGCCGAGTCGCCTTCCACCAGGAACAGTTCGGTGCGCGACAGGTCCTGGCTGATGCAGTCGGCCAGCTTGCCGGGCAGGGCGGGGCCCTGGGTGACCTTCTTGCGGACCACCTGCTTTTCGGTCTTCAGGCGCGCGCTGGCACGCTCGATGGCGATCTGCGCAATCTTCTCGCCCAGATCCACGTGCTGGTTGAGCCACAGGCTGAAGGCGTCGTGCGCCGCGCCTTCGATGAAGCCGGCCGCCTGTCGGGACGACAGCCGTTCCTTGGTCTGGCCGCTGAACTGCGGATCGGTCATCTTCAGCGACAGTACGAAGGTCACGCGGTCCCACACGTCTTCCGGCGCCAGCTTCACGCCGCGCGGCAACAGGTTGCGGAAATCGCAGAACTCGCGCAGCGCATCGGTCAGGCCGCTGCGCAGCCCGTTGACGTGCGTGCCGTGCTGGGCGGTGGGGATCAGGTTGACGTAGCTCTCCTGCACCAGTTCGCCTTCGGGCACCCAGGCCACAGCCCAGTCGACGACTTCGCTGTCCTTCTTCAGCTGGCCGACGAACAGCTCCGGCGGCAGCAGTTCGCGACCGGCCATTTCGCCGCGCAGGTAGTCGCGCAGGCCGTCCTCGTAATGCCAGCTGTCGCGCTCGCCCGTGGCCTCGTCGAACAGGGTGACGTTCAGGCCCGGGCAGAGCACGGCCTTGGCGCGCAGCAGATGCCGGAGTGCGCGCACGTTGAACTTCGGCGTATCGAAATACTTCGGGTCGGCCCAGAAGCGCACGCGGGTGCCGGTATTCTTCTTGCCGACGCTGCCGACCACTTCCAGCGGTGTGGCGCGGTCGCCGTTGCGGAAGGTGATGCGGTGTTCGCTGCCCTCGCGCTTGATGTGCACTTCCACCAGCGTGGACAGCGCATTGACCACGCTCACGCCCACGCCGTGCAAGCCACCGGAGAAGGTGTAGTTCTTGTTGCTGAACTTGCCGCCCGCGTGCAGGCGGGTGAGGATCAGTTCCACGCCGGGGATCTTCTCTTCCGGGTGGATGTCCACCGGCATGCCGCGGCCGTCGTCGCTGACTTCGCAGCTGCCGTCCTTGTACAGGGTGACCTCGATGCTGCCGGCGTGGCCGGCCAGGGCCTCGTCCACCGCGTTGTCGATGACTTCCTGCGCAAGGTGGTTGGGGCGCGCGGTGTCGGTGTACATGCCGGGACGGCGCTTGACCGGGTCAAGGCCGGAGAGGACTTCGATGTCGGCGGCGTTGTAGCGGCTGCTCATGGATGCTCGGTTTCTCGGTGCGACGGGCGGCGGCGGGGCGCCGCAGTGAACAGGAACGGGTGGACAGTCCACCGCAGGGGTGTCGCAGGGCGCGCGACGCGCTGCGTTCCCCGCCGGGACGGGCCCGGATCGGGCGGCAGTGTGCGGCCAGCCGGGCTTTTTTGCCATGTTCAGTCGAGGGCGGGGCGGCCGGCGCTAGGCTTGCGGCGTGGACAGGGATGCCCTTGGAACGCCGTCCGGCGCCCCCAGATTCCCGTCACCCATGAGGAGTACCGCCATGAAGTCCCGCAACCTGTTGCTGCTCTCCGCCGCCGTCGCCGGCGCGCTGTTCGCGGTGCAGGCGTTCGCGCAGTCGCGCACCGCCGATGACGCCGGCAAGCCCAAGCAGGACCAGTCGCAGACCAGCGATCCTTCCGATCCCGAAGCCAAGGCCCGTCGCCGTGCCGCCAACGAGGCCGCCGCCAAGCAGCGAAAGGCCGCCGAGGGCCAGCAGAAGAAGGCCGGCGAAGAGGAAGAAGAGCGCAAGCCCTGATCCGTGCCGGTCGCCTGGAAGCCTTGCGGTGCAGGGGTTTCCGGTGATCGGAGTGCTGCCAGACGCCCCGCTTCGGCGGGGCGTCGCGCTTCCGGGAAACGCGGGTTGCCTGTAGACTATGGCTTTCCGGAGCCCCGCCCATGACTCCCCTGATTTTCGTTACCGGCGGCGTTGTGTCCTCGCTAGGCAAGGGCATCGCCGCCGCTTCGCTTGCGTCCATTCTCGAAGCACGTGGCCTGAAGGTCACGATGATGAAGCTGGACCCGTACATCAACGTCGACCCGGGCACCATGAGCCCGTTCCAGCACGGTGAGGTGTACGTCACCGACGACGGCGCCGAGACCGACCTGGACCTGGGCCACTACGAGCGCTTCGTGCGCACGCGCCTGAGCCGCAAGAACTCGGTCACCACCGGCCGGATCTACGAGAACGTGATCCGCAAGGAGCGTCGCGGCGACTACCTGGGCGCCACCGTGCAGGTGATCCCGCACATCACCGACGAGATCCGCCGCTGCATCGACGAGGCCACCGCAGGCTTCGACGTGGCGCTGGTGGAGATCGGCGGTACCGTCGGCGACATCGAATCGCTGCCGTTCCTGGAGGCGATCCGCCAGATCCGCACCGAGCGCGGCCCCGAGAAGGCGCTGTTCATGCACCTGACGCTGGTGCCGTACGTCGCTGCCGCGGGCGAGCTGAAGACCAAGCCGACGCAGCATTCGGTGAAGGAACTGCGCTCGATCGGCATCCAGCCCGACGTGCTGCTGTGCCGCTCCGAGCAGCCCATCCCGGATTCCGAGCGCCGCAAGATCTCGCTGTTCACCAACGTCCCCGAGCGCGCGGTCATCAGCGTGCCGGACGTGGACGTGCTGTACCGCATCCCGATGGGCCTGCACGGCCAGGGCCTGGACGAGATCGTGCTGCGCCAGTTCCGCATCGAGAACGCGCAGGCGGCCGATCTGTCCGAGTGGGAAGCGGCGGTCGACGCCACGCTCAACCCGCTGGACGAAGTGACCATCGCCGTCGTGGGCAAGTACGTCGACCACCAGGACGCCTACAAGTCCGTCGGCGAAGCGCTCAAGCACGGCGGCCTGCGCCAGCGCACGCGCGTCAACCTCAAGTGGATCGAGGCGCAGGACCTGGAAGGCACCGACATGGCGCTGCTGCAGGGCGTGGACGGCGTGCTGGTGCCGGGCGGCTTCGGCGATCGCGGCTTCGAGGGCAAGGTGCTGACCTCGCGCTTCGCCCGCGAGCAGAAGCTGCCGTACTTCGGCATCTGCTATGGCATGCAGGCGGCGGTCGTCGATTACGCGCGCCATGTCGCCGGCCTGGAGAACGCCAACAGTACCGAGAACGACAAGCAGTCGCCGCATCCGGTGATCGGCCTGATCACCGAATGGCGTACCGCTACCGGTGATGTGGAGAAGCGCGACGAGCGTTCCGACCTGGGCGGCACCATGCGCCTGGGCCTGCAGGAGCAGCGCCTCAAGCCGGGCACGCTGGCGCGCGATCTTTACGGCAAGGACGTGGTGGCGGAACGTCATCGCCATCGGTACGAGTTCAACAACCGCTATCGCACGCAACTGGAAGACGCCGGTCTGGTCATTTCGGCCAAGTCGATGGACGACCTGCTGGTGGAGATGGTGGAGCTGCCACGCGCCGTGCATCCGTGGTTCCTGGCGTGCCAGGCGCATCCGGAGTTCCTGTCCACGCCGCGCGACGGCCATCCGCTGTTCGTCGGCTTCATCCGCGCCGCGCGCGAGAAGAAGGCGGGCGGCAAGCTGCTGAAGGAAGCGCGCGCTTGAGTAGTGTTTCCTTCTCCCTGTGGGAGAAGGTGCCCCGAAGGGGCAGATGAGGGTCCGGCGGAATCCAGTATGTTCCCGCCATCCGTATTCCGCCGTACCCTCACCCCAACCCCTCTCCCGGTGGGAGAGGGGCTCTGACCAAAGGTGAAGCAATGAAGCTTTGTGGATTCGACGTCGGCCTTGACCGGCCCCTGTTCCTGATTGCCGGCCCGTGCGTGATCGAATCGATGCAGTTGCAGATCGATGTCGCCGGCCGCCTGAAGGAAATCACCGGCAAGCTGGGGATGAATTTCATCTTCAAGTCGAGCTTCGACAAGGCCAACCGCACCTCCGGCACCAGCTTCCGCGGCCCCGGCATGGAAGAGGGTCTGAAGGTGCTGGACGCGGTGAAGAAGCAGGTGGGCGTGCCCGTGCTGACCGACGTCCACGAATACACGCCGATGGACGAGGTCGCGGCCGTCGTGGACGTGCTGCAGACGCCGGCGTTCCTCGTGCGCCAGACCGACTTCATCAGGAAGGTCTGCGCCGCCGGCAAGCCGGTCAACATCAAGAAGGGCCAGTTCCTATCGCCGTGGGACATGAAGCCGGTGGTCGAGAAGGCCAAGTCCACCGGCAACCAGGACATCATGGTCTGCGAGCGCGGTGCCTCGTTCGGCTACAACAACCTGGTCAGCGACATGCGCTCGCTGAGCGTGATGCGCGATACCGGGTGCCCGGTGGTATTCGATGCGACCCATTCGGTGCAGTTGCCGGGCGGGCAGGGCACCAGTTCCGGCGGCCAGCGCGAGTTCGTGCCGGTGCTGGCGCGTGCGGCGGTCGCGGTGGGTGTGTCAGGCCTGTTCGCCGAGACGCATCCTGATCCTGCCAAGGCGTTGTCCGATGGCCCGAACGCGTGGCCGCTGGACAAGATGGAAGCGCTGCTGGAAACGCTGCTGGCGCTGGACGGCATCACCAAGAAGAACGGTTTCCTCGAATCCACTCTCTGAGCTGAGCACACGACACGATGACCCAGATCGCCAAGATCCACGCCCGCGAAATCCTCGATTCCCGCGGCAATCCCACCCTCGAAGCCGAGGTCACGCTGGAAGACGGTTCCTTCGGTCGCGCGATGGTGCCGTCCGGCGCCTCGACCGGCACCAAGGAAGCCGTGGAGCTGCGCGACGGCGACAAGACCCGTTACCTGGGCAAGGGCGTGCGCAAGGCGGTGGAGAACGTCAACGGCCCCATCGCGAACGCGCTGCACGCATTCGATGCCACCGACCAGGAAGGCCTGGACCGCCGCCTGATCGACCTGGACGGCACCGAGAACAAGGGGCGTCTGGGCGCCAATGCGCTGCTCGGTGTGTCGATGGCCAACGCGCATGCGGTGGCCGCGTCGAAGAAGATCCCGCTGTGGCAGCACCTAGCCACCGGCGATGTCACCCTGCCGGTGCCGATGATGAACATCATCAACGGCGGCGCGCACGCCGACAACAACGTGGATTTCCAGGAGTTCATGGTGCTGCCGGTCGGCTTCGACTCGTTCGCCGAGTCGCTGCGCGCCGGTACCGAGATCTTCCACTCGCTGAAGTCGGTGCTGAAGGGCCACGGCCTGAGCACGGCGGTGGGCGACGAGGGCGGTTTCGCCCCGGACTTCCGCAGCAACGTCGAGGCGCTGGACACCATCCTGGAAGCGATCGGCAAGGCCGGCTACACCGCCGGCGAGGACGTGCTGCTGGGCCTGGACGTGGCCTCCAGCGAGTTCTTCGACAACGGCAAGTACCACCTGGTCGGCGAGAACAAGCGCCTGACCAGCGAGCAGTTCGTCGACTTCCTGGCCGACTGGGCCGCGCAGTACCCGATCATCACCATCGAGGACGGTCTGGCCGAGGACGACTGGGCCGGCTGGAAGCTGCTGACCGACCGGATCGGCAAGAAGGTGCAGCTGGTCGGCGACGACCTGTTCGTCACCAATCCGAAGATCTTCAAGGAAGGCATCGAGTCCGGCACCGCCAACGCGATCCTGATCAAGGTCAACCAGATCGGCACGCTGACCGAGACGCTGGAAGCCATCGCCATGGCCCACCACGCGAACTACGCGGCGGTCGTCTCGCACCGCTCGGGCGAGACGGAAGACACCACCATCGCCGATATCGCGGTCGCGACCACCGCCACGCAGATCAAGACCGGCTCGCTGTGCCGCAGCGACCGCGTGGCCAAGTACAACCAGCTGCTGCGCATCGAAGAGGCGCTGGGCGGCAAGGCGCGCTATGCCGGCCGCAACGCCTTCGTGTCGCTGAAGAAGTAATCCATGCGCAAGGCGCCCTGGCTCCTGCTGGTGCTCGTGCTGCTGCTGGGATGGCTGCAGTACAAGTTCTGGTTCGGCGTCGGCAGTTCGGGCCAGGTCGTCGCGCTGGAACAGCAGGTCGCGGCGCAGAAGCGCGAGAACGCGGGCCTGCAGGAGCGCAACGACGCCCTCGCCGCCGAAGTCGAGGACCTCAAGTCCGGCGAGTCGGCGGTGGAGGAGCGCGCGCGCAGCGAGCTGGGCATGATCAAGCCCGGCGAGAAGTTCTACCGCGTGGTCGAATCCGTTGCGCCCGTGCCGCCGCCGGAGGGTGGCACCGACGGAAGCGGCGATAACGTCGTGGATCGCGTTCCCTGATGGCCCGTTTGTGGGCCGTCGTGCCGGCGGCGGGACGCGGCACGCGCTTCGGCGGCGAGCTTCCCAAGCAGTATCTCGTTGTCGATGGCGCGCCGCTGATCGCGCACACGCTGGCCGCACTGTTCGCGCACGAGGCGGTGGAAGGCGCGGTGGTACCCGTGTCGGAGCACGATGCGGACTGGCCGCGCTGGACCGAATTCGCCGGCAAGCCCGTGCGCGCCTGCGTTGGCGGCGCGAGCCGCGCCGCGTCGGTGCTGGCGGGCCTGCACGCGTTGCCCGACGACGTGCGCGCGGACGACTTCGTGCTGGTACACGATGCGGCGCGTCCCAACCTGTCGCTGTCCGACCTGTCGCAACTGCTGGAACGCGGCCGCAGCGACCCGGTCGGCGCGATCCTGGCCGCACCGGTACGCGACACGTTGAAGAGGGCCGGCGACGACGGCGGCATCGATGCCACCGAATCGCGCGAGCGGCTGTGGCGCGCCTTCACTCCGCAGCTGTTCCGACGGCTGCAGTTGACCCGCGCGCTGGAGGCCGCCCTGGCCGACGGCATCGAGGTCACCGACGAAGCGATGGCGATGGAGCGCCAGGGGCTGCGTCCGCTGCTGGTCGAGGGCGCGGAAAGCAACTTCAAGATCACCACGCCGGCGGATCTGGCGCGGTTCGAGTTCGAACTGTCGCGCCGGTTGCGCAGCTAGTCGCATGATAGACGTTGCCAGGCACGCGCCGGCGCGGGTCATCCGGTGTTTCAGGTGGGCGCTGCTGGCGCCCCCCGATCAGTACCTGGTGCGCCGATCCCTGCTCAATTTCGTGTTGTCCGTCTCGGTGTCGCTCGCAATGGTGGCGGTCGCGGTGGGAATCGGTCGACTGGCCGGTGTATTCGAACATCCGCCTGGAACGAGTGGAGCCGAGGCCTCGCTTCATTTCTTCGTGGGTGCGGTGCTGGTTGCTCCTGTGATCGAGACTTGGCTATTGAGCCTGACGCTCTGGCTTCTAGTCCGCTTTGAATGGTCGATCCTCACGACGGCTTCGTTGGCAGGCCTGGTGTGGGGCGGATTCCATGCGCTCGTCGCGCCATTCTGGTTCTTCGGTACCTTCTTCGGATTCTTCGTCTACAGTTGCTGTTATCTGGTCTGGCGACCGCGGTCCTACCGCCATGCATTCCTGGCCGCCGCCCTGCCACATGGCTTCCAGAACCTCTCCGTAGTCGCTCTTGTCGCTCTTCCGACTTGACGTCGTCCATATAGTTTTCGATATCGAGGTCTTGCCCGTGACATTTCCCTCCATCCGCATCGGCCAGGGTTTCGACGTGCACGCGTTCGGCGATGGCGACCACGTCATGCTCGGTGGCGTGCGCGTGCCGCACGCGCGCGGCGTGGTGGCTCACAGCGATGGCGATGTCGTGTTGCACGCGCTGTGCGACGCCGTGCTCGGTGCGCTGGCATTCGGCGACATCGGCAGGCATTTCCCGCCGTCGGACGATCGCTGGAAGGGGGCGGACAGCCGTGCGTTCGTCCGTCACTGCCACGCCTTGATCGCCGAACGTGGCTGGCGGGTCGGCAATGTCGACGTCACCGTGATCTGCGAGCGGCCGAAGGTCGGCCCGCATGCCGACGCGATGCGCGCCTGCGTGGCCGACGATCTGGGCATCGAGGTCGATGCGGTCAGCATCAAGGCCACCACCACCGAAACGCTGGGCTTCACCGGGCGCGGCGAAGGTATTGCCGCGCAGGCCGTGGTGCTGCTGGTGAAGGCGTGAGCGACGGCCTGCCGCGCGCCTTCGGTGCGCCGGTGCTGTCGGCGCGCATCCGCAGTACGCCGGAGGACTTCTTCGTCGAGGAACTGGCAGGCTTCGAGCCCTCCGGCGAAGGCGAGCATCTGCTCCTCACCGTCGAGAAGCGCGGCATGAACACGGCGTTCGCCGCCAAGCGCATCGCCGCGTGGGCCGGCATCGCCGAGATGGGCGTGGGCTATGCGGGGCTGAAGGATCGCCATGCGGTGACCCGGCAGCGTTTCAGCGTGCACCTGCCGCGCAAGGTGGCGCCGGACCTTGCGGCATTGGAGTCCGACGAACTCAAGGTGGTGGCGTCGACCTGGCATTCGCGCAAGCTGCCGCGCGGGGCACTGGCCGGCAACCGGTTCGAGCTGGTGCTGCGCGACGTGGCGGGCGATGCCGAGGCGATCGAGGCGCGGCTGCGCGAGATCGCGGCGCACGGTCTGCCCAACTGGTTCGGTGAGCAGCGCTTCGGCCGCGACGGCGGCAACGTGGCGGCGGCGCTGTCGATGTTCGCCGGCCGGCGCGTCAGGCGCGAGCAGCGTTCGCTGCTGATCTCCGCGGCGCGCTCGGAGTTGTTCAACCGCGTGCTGGCGGCACGGCTGGCGGACGGCAGCTGGAACCGCGGACTGGAAGGCGAAGTCTGGATGCTGGCGGGCAGCCGCAGCGTGTTCGGGCCCGAGCCATGGAGCGATTCGTTGGCGCAGCGGCTGGGCGACTTCGACATCCATCCCACCGGGCCCCTGTGGGGCACCGGCGAACTGCGGACGCAGGCGGATGCGCGCGACCGCGAGACGGCGGCGTTGCAGGACGAGGACGCGGTGGTGCTGCGTGCAGGGCTGGAACTGGAGGGCCTGCGTCAGGAGCGCCGCGCCTTGCGTCTGGTTCCGCAGGCGCTGGCATGGTCGTGGCCCTCGGCCGACGCCCTGCGCCTGACGTTCGCGTTGCCGCCGGGTAGCTATGCCACGGCCGTGCTGCACGAACTGGGCCCGGTGACGGATGCGTCGCAGGGCGACGACCGTCCGTCGGCACGCGACTGAAGGCACTGGAAGCACCGCAGCGCAGGCGTATAAGCGCACTCAGGCACGCCACGCGTCAGCGTCGTCGCGGCGTCGCGTCGCCGGACCGTCTTCCCCTGTGCCGGAGACATCGCCATGAACGCCGTGATTCGAACTGCCTTCGCCGTATCCGCCTGTGCCCTGCTGGCGGCCTGCGCCACTGCCCGCGACAACGCATCGTCATCTCCGCCCGAACAGCGGCCCCTCACCGCCGAGCAGCAGTACATCGCCTACGTGGAACGGATCGCCAAGCGGCGCGGCATCCAGCTGACCTGGGTCAATCCGCCGCGGATCGAGCAAAAGAAGGCCGCGCCGCAGTAACGGCGTGGCGCCGGCCGACGGCGCGCTCAGCGGTGGGCGAGCAGCACCAGCACCGCCCCGGTGCCGCCCTGCGTGGGCGGTGCCGAGTGGAAGCCCATCACGTCGGACCGCTGGCGCAGTATCCGGTCGACCAGATTCTTCAGCACGGGCGCGTCGCTGTCCGAACGCTGGCCCTTGCCGTGGATCACGCGCACGCAGCCGTGGTCGTGCGCATGCGCCTCGGCAAGGAAGCGGCGCAACAGGCTTTCCGCCTGCAGCGCGGTGGCGCCGTGGAGGTCCAGTTCGTCCTGCACCGAGAACTGGCCGCGCTTGAGGCGATGGAAGGCACGCGTCGACAACGCCTCCCTGCGGTAGCTCAGGACATCGTCGGCCGCATGCGGATCCAGTGCGGCCAGGCCACGCTGGAATTCGCTCAATGCATCGTCTTCGTCGCGCTCTGCCATCCGCGCCGCAGGCTTCGGTGGCGCCTTGCGTGGCGGAAGTGGCGTCTCCTGCAGGCGGCGAACGGCGCCGATCGCATCGCGGAACAGTGCGGCGTCATCATCGTCGGGGGGCGTGGAACCGGCCATGCCGTCAGCGTAGCGGCATCGCGACGTGACGCAAGCGCGGGAAGCATCGGCAAGGTTCCGGTATCATGGGCCCGTCCCCGAGGAAACCCATGCGCGTACTGGTCAGCAACGACGACGGCGTCGACGCCCCCGGCATCCGAATCCTGGCAGAGGGCCTGCGTAGCGCGGGCCATGAGGTGTACGTGGTCGCCCCCGATCGCGACCGTTCGGGTGCCAGCAATTCACTGACGCTCGACCTGCCGATCCGGCTGAAGCGCATCGACCACTACACCTGCAGCATCGCCGGCACGCCGACCGACTGCGTGCACCTGGCGTTGACCGGCATGCTGGAGTTCGAGCCGGATATCGTGGTGTCGGGCATCAACAACACCGCCAACCTGGGCGACGACGTCATCTACTCCGGCACCGTGTCGGCCGCGATGGAGGGTCGCTTCCTGGGCCTGCCGGCCGTGGCCATGTCGCTGGCCACCAAGAACCACGACGCGAAGCACTACGAGACCGCCGCGCGAGCGGCCGTGGAGATCGTGGCGCGCCTGAAGGCCGATCCGCTGCCGGCGGACACCATCCTCAACGTCAATGTTCCCGACCTCGCCTGGGCCGATGTGCGGGGGTTCGAGGTCACGCGCCTGGGCAACCGCCACCGTTCCGAACCGTGCGTGCCGCAGCCGGATCCGCGTGGCCACACCGTGTACTGGATCGGGCCGGCCGGTCGCGAACAGGACGCGGGCCCCGGTACCGATTTCCATGCCGTGCGCACCGGCCACATCTCGATCACGCCGATCCATGTCGACCTGACGCGATATCAGGCGCTGGAGAAAGTGGCCGGCTGGGTGGATGGCCTGACGGCCGCGCTCGAGGATCCGGCATGACGCCACGGTTGCGGCTGCAGCCCGAAGCGGTGGGCGTGGGCATGACCTCGCAGCGCGTACGCGACCGCCTGGTCGAGCGTCTGCGCGAGGCCGGTATCGCCGACGAGCGCGTGCTCAACGCCATCCGCACCTTGCCCCGCCACCTGTTCGTCGACGAGGCGCTGGCCACGCGTGCGTACGAGGACACCGCGCTGCCGATCGGCCACAGCCAGACCATCTCGCAGCCATGGGTGGTGGCGCGGATGACCGAGGTGCTGCTGGAGACGGCACCGAAGAAGGTGCTGGAGATCGGCACCGGTTCCGGTTACCAGGCGGCGGTGCTGGCCGTGCTGGGGCTGGAGGTCTACACCGTCGAGCGCATCGGCGACCTGCTGCGGCAGGCGCGCAAGCGGCTGCGGCAGATGGGGTTCAACGTGCGCAGCAAGCACGACGACGGCCGCATCGGCTGGGTCGAACACGGTCCCTACGACGCCATCATCGTGACCGCCGCCGCGCCCGCGCTGGTGCCGGTGCTGATCGATCAGCTCGCCGTCGGCGGGCAACTCGTGGCGCCGGTCGGCGGCAGCGGCTCGCAGTCGCTGGTGCGACTGGTGAAGCGCGCCGACGGCAGCGTCGAGGAAACCACGCTGGCGCCGGTGGTGTTCGTGCCGTTGCTGTCCGGCACGCTGGATTGAGCACGTGACGACACCCGATCCTCGCCATGGACTTCCCGGCGACACTTCATCGCTCGGCGAACAGTTGGCCGCCATCATCGAACGGCTGCCGCCTGACTCGCTGAGCCTGGGCGAACTGCTGGATGTCTTCAGCGACGAGGGCCTGCTGCTGCTCACCATCCTGCTGACGCTGGTGTTCCTGATTCCTGTGTCGATTCCCGGCGTCAGCACGGTGTTCGGCGCGGCCATCCTGCTGGTCGGCATCAGTCGCCTGGTCAACCGCCCCTTGTGGTTGCCGCAGCGGATCAAGCACAAGGCCTTGCCGGCCGATCGCCTGCGGCCGGGCCTCACCTCGGGCCTGGTGTGGGTGCGCCGCATGGAGAAGATCAGCCGTCCACGCCGGCTGCGGGTCTTCGTCGACGGGCCGGGGCAGGGCGTCATCAACAATCTGGCCTTCATCCTCGCCGCGCTGCTGCTGATGGCGCCGTTCGGATTCGTGCCATTCAGCAACACCCTGCCAGCCTTGGCCTTGCTGCTGTATGCCATCGGCTTCATCCAGCGCGACGGCGGCGCCATCCTGCTCGGCCACGTGGCCAACATCGGCACGATCGTCTATTTCAGCGTGCTGATCGGGGGCGGTGGCGTGGCCGCACGCGAACTGTTCCAGCGACTGACCGGCTGAGCCTTGCGGCTCCCGCCTTGTAAGGAAACGACCGAACGCATGACCACGACGCTACGCTCCGGCCACCGCATCACGCACGCCCTCCTGATCGGCATCGCCGTGGCGGTGCTCGGCGCCTGTTCCACGACGGTGGTGCGCGAGCCTTCGGCCCCGTCGTCCACGCGCAAGCCGTCGCAGGCCAAGCCGGGTGCCACGGTGCGCGTGCAGCGTGGCGACACCCTGTACGGCATCGCGTTCCGCAACGGCATCGACGTCAACGACCTGGCGCGCTGGAACAACCTGGGTGCGCCCTACACGATCTATCCCGGCCAGTCGCTCAACCTGTTCCCGGGCGGCGGCAGCCGGCCTCCGACCACGACCGGCGCTGCCGCATCCAACCGGCCCGCGACCGGCACGGCCACGCGGCCGGTACCGCCTCCGGCCCCCGTCACCCGTCCCGCCGCAACACCGGCGCCGGCCAGCAGCGGATTCGCCTGGCGGTGGCCTGCCGACGGGCATCTGATCGGTCGCTTCGTGGCCGGCGACGCCACCAAGCAGGGCGTCGACATCGCAGGCAGCAGCGGCCAGGCAGTGCGCGCGGCGGCCGATGGCGTGGTGGTCTATTCCGGTGCCGGCCTGGTGGGCTACGGCGAACTGATCATCATCAAGCACAGCGAAGCCTGGCTGTCCGCCTACGGACACAACCGCAAGCGCCTGGTGAACGAAGGCCAGAGCATCAAGGCCGGCCAGCAGATCGCGGAGATGGGCCGCAGCGGTGCCTCGCGCGACATGCTGCACTTCGAGATCCGCCACAACGGCAAGCCGGTGGATCCGCTGCAGTACCTGCCGCCGCGGTGAGTGCCGTGCCCGTGTTCCCGTCCTCATGGCGGACGCCGGTCGCCGCCGTCCTGCTGCTGATCGCGGCGCTGGTATTGGTGGCCTGCCAGCGCCCACGGCCCGCGACGGCGCCGTCGACGATCGACGTGGTGACCCTCAACCTCTGGCACGACAAGCAGGACTGGCCGCACCGGCAGGAGATGATCGTCGCCGAGCTGAAGGCGCGGTCGCCGCAGGTGATCGTGCTGCAGGAAGTGCTGCAGGACGCCGCCTTGCCCAACCAGGCCCAGGTGCTGGCCTCGCGACTGGGCTACCAGTACCGCTTCTTCTCGGCCGATGCGCCGGACCAGGTCCGCCGCTACGGCAATGCGATCCTGGTGAAGGGCGGGATCGAAGAGTCCCGCGAAGTGAAGCTGGCGCCGCTCGACGATTACCGCAACGCGGGCTGGGTGCGCGCCACGGTCGATGGCCGCCCGTTGAACGTCTACGTGACCCATCTGCACTACAAGCCGGAGGGCAGCGCGATCCGGGCCGAGCAGGTCGCCGGCGTGCTCGCGCTGATCGACGACACGTCGGGTGGTGCGCCCTCGATCGTCGGTGGCGATTTCAATACGCGCTCGGACACCGCGGAACTGGCCCCGTTGCGCGCGCGATTCATCGAGGCCTACGAACAGGCGCACGTGGGCGAGGATGCCAATACGCCGGCGCACACCACGCTCAATACGCACCTAGGCCACGCGCCGGTCCGCATCGACCACGTGTTCGCGCAGCGCGACGCGTTTCACGTGGCCGACGCCGACATCATCCTCGACCAGGCCGATGCGATGGGTGCCTGGCCCTCCGATCACTACGGCGTGTGGGTGCGGTTGGTGCGCGCTGCCGACTGATCGGTGGTGCCCGTGCACAGCGAGGTGCCGCGACTGTGATCGGTTCCCCAGGTGCGATGTCCCGCCGTGTCGATATGGATCCGTGTCGGCGTGTAGAAACCCAATCCCATCGCCAGCGACGGTCCCCGGGTGCGCCAGAACGCGCACAGGGCATCCACGCGGGTGTCGTCGGCCAGGTCGAAGTCCAGCGCTGCGTTGAGCAGGTGGCGGCTGCGGGTGCTTCCGCCCGAACAGCGATTCACGTCCGCCGACCGGTAACCGGATCGCGCCCCGCTGCCGTCGACGATCCCCATGGCCTGCAACTGCGCCACCACGCGCAGGGTCGGCACGATGGCGGTGGCGCGATCCGTGGGTGGCAGCAGGAATTCCGGCGCCCCGCAGGCCTGCCAGCGACGACTCGACCGCAGCAGTGCGGGCATGGGGACGACGTCACCGACGCCTGCATCGGCCAGGAGGCGCGCGTACTCGCCGAGGCCCTGCGCATCCGCGCTTTCCCGCCATGCCGCGTAACGCCGGTCGGCATCCGGGGCGGGAGGGGTGCAGGCCGCGACCGCTCCGACGACCAACAGCAGCAGGGCGCGACGCATCGCCGCGCCGGGGTCAGCGGGGAGCCAGCAGGAAACCGGCCACGACCTTGCGCGATTCCCCGGCCAGCACGTTGAAGGTGCGGGCGGCGGCGGCGTTGGTCATCACTTCCAGGCCCACGCCCTGGCGCAGGCAGGCCGCCATCACGGCGGCGGGCGGGAACACCTGGCGGTCGCCGGTTCCCAGCAGGATCACCTCCGGCTGCAACGCGAGCAGGGGCGCCAGGTCCTCCGGTGACAGCGCAGCGCTGTCGCGCGCGGGCCAGTCTTCGATCAGTCGCTGCGGCGACAGGATGAAGCTGGCCGACAGCGTGCGATCATTGACGCGCGCCATGCTGCCGTCGGCGGACCGCAGGGCGAAGGCGTAGTCGGGCAGTTCGTGGCTCAGTTGCATGGCAGGCGGACCGCGTGCCGGGATCAGCCGCGCGGCAGCACGATGTGCCGGCGTTCCTTGCTGGGGCGGTACAGAACAGCGGTATGGCCGATGCGCTGCACGAGGGCGGCGTCGGCCTTGTCGGCGAGTTCGCCGATCATGGCGTCGCGGGCCTCGCGGTCTTCGCCGACGACCTTCACCTTGACCAGTTCGTGCTGCTCCAGCACGGCGTCCAGCTCGGCCAGGAAGGCCGGGGTGACGCCCTTGTTGCCGATCTGCAGCAGTGCCTTCAGGTCATGGGCCTGGCCGCGCAGGAAACGGGTCTGGGCAGCGGTCAGGGCAACAGGCATGCGGCACGGTACGGGTCTGGAAGGGCGATCAGGGTATCATGACGACCCCCACGAACGGCTCCGGCGGCTCCCGTCGCAGCGTGCCCGGAGACCCCGCCGCCATGGCCACCCGCAGCAAGAGCAGCCAGCGCTGGCTGAAGGAACACTTCTCCGATCCCTACGTGAAAAAGGCCCAGGCCGAGGGCCTGCGCTCGCGTGCGGCCTACAAGCTGGAGGAGCTGCTGGAACGCGACCGCCTGCTCAAGCCGGGCATGGTGGTGGTCGACCTGGGCGCCGCGCCGGGCGGCTGGTCCCAGTTCGTGCGCCAGGCGATGGGGGACAGCGGCCGTGTGGTCGCCATGGACATCCTGGACATGCCGCCGCTGGCCGGCGTGGACTTCCTTCATGGGGATTTCAGGGAAGACAGCGTCCTATCTCGACTGGAGGCCATGCTGGACGGTGCACGGGTGGACCTTGTGCTGTCCGATATGGCCCCCAATAAGAGTGGTGTGGATGCGGTGGACCAGCCGCGGATGATGCATCTGGCGGAACTGGCGATGGAATTCGCCGATGTCCACCTGAAACCGGGCGGGGCCTTCCTGATCAAGCTGTTCCAGGGCGCCGGCTCGGACGACTACATCCGCGAGCTTCGCCGCCGCTATGACAAGGTGGCGATCCGCAAGCCGGACGCGTCCCGCAAGCGCTCGCCCGAGGTCTACGCCCTGGGACAAGGCAAGCGGATCCAAATCAAGTAAGGTCACGTAACGTGCGCAAGCGCAAAGAGGAACACCGGAGCCGATGAGGATGAACGACCTGACCAAGAATCTGCTGCTGTGGGTAGTCGTCGCCGTCGTGCTGATGGTCGTCTTCCAGAGCTTTTCGCCGAAGGGCGCCAGCACCGCCGCGATGACCGGCGGCACCACGTATTCCGACTTCCTCGACCAGGTGGACAGCGGCAACGTGCAGCGCGTCGATTTCGGTGGCGACGCCCGCGGCGGCGTCAGCGAGATCACGTACACCCTGCGCAACGGCGACAGCAAGACCATCAATGCGCCGTTCGACCGCGACCTGATCAACGACCTGCGCCTGAAGAAGGTCGAGATCACCCAGAAGGATCCGCCCAGCGGCATCAGCCTGACGGCCATCCTGCTGAACTTCCTGCCGGTGTTGCTGATCATCGGCTTCTGGATCTTCATCATGCGCCAGATGCAGGGCGGTGGCGGCGGTGCCAAGGGCGCGATGTCCTTCGGCAAGTCGCGCGCCAAGCTGCAGGGCGAGGACCAGGTGAAGGTCACCTTCGCTGACGTCGCCGGTTGCGACGAGGCCAAGGAAGAAGTGGGCGAACTGGTCGAGTTCCTGCGCGATCCGGGCAAGTTCCAGAAGCTCGGCGGCAAGATCCCGCGCGGCGTGCTGATGGTCGGCCAGCCCGGCACCGGCAAGACGCTGCTGGCCAAGGCCATCGCCGGCGAGGCCAAGGTGCCGTTCTTCAGCATCTCCGGTTCGGACTTCGTCGAGATGTTCGTCGGCGTGGGCGCCAGCCGCGTGCGCGACATGTTCGAGCAGGCCAAGAAGCATGCGCCCTGCATCATCTTCATCGACGAGATCGACGCCGTCGGCCGCCATCGCGGTGCCGGCCTGGGCGGCGGCCACGACGAGCGCGAGCAGACCCTGAACCAGCTGCTGGTGGAAATGGATGGCTTCGAGGGCGGCGAAGGCGTCATCGTGATCGCCGCGACCAACCGTCCCGACGTGCTGGATCCGGCCCTGCTGCGTCCGGGCCGTTTCGACCGCCAGGTCGTCGTGGGTCTGCCGGACGTGAAGGGCCGCGAGCAGATCCTGCGCGTGCACATGCGCAAGCTGCCGCTGGCCGACGACGTGGTGCCGATGGTCATCGCGCGCGGTACGCCTGGTTTCAGCGGTGCCGACCTGGCCAACCTCTGCAACGAAGCGGCGCTGTTCGCCGCCCGCGAGAGCGCGAAGGAAGTCCGCATGGACCACTTCGACCGTGCACGCGACAAGATCCTGATGGGCGCGGAGCGCCGTTCGATGGCGATGAGCGAGGACGAGAAGACGCTCACCGCCTACCACGAGGCTGGCCATGCGATCGTCGGCCGCCTCGTGCCGGAGCACGACCCGGTCTACAAGGTCACCATCATCCCGCGCGGCCGCGCGCTCGGCGTGACCATGTACCTGCCGGAAGGCGACAAGTACTCGCTCAACCGCGTGGCCATCGAATCGCAGCTGTGCTCGCTGTATGGCGGCCGGGTGGCCGAGGAATTGATCTTCGGCGCGGACAAGGTCACCACCGGCGCGTCCAACGACATCGAGCGTGCCACCAAGATGGCCCGCAACATGGTCACCAAGTGGGGCCTGAGTGACGAGATGGGGCCGATCGCCTATGGCGAGGAAGAGGACGAGGTCTTCCTCGGCCGGTCGGTCACCCAGCACAAGAACGTGTCCAACGAGACCGCGCGCAAGATCGATGAAGTCGTGCGCATCATCCTGGACCGTGCCTACGCGCGGACCAAGACGATCCTGACGGAGAACCTGGACAAGCTGCACACGATGTCCAACCTGCTGCTGCAGTACGAGACCATCGATGCGCCCCAGATCGACGCCATCATGGAAGGCCGCGATCCGCCGCCGCCGGTGGGCTGGGGCAAGAGCGGCAAGGACGACGACAAGCCTGAATCGCGCCCGCTGCCGCCGATCGGTGGACCCGCCGAGCAGACCTGAGTGCGTTGCCAGCACGATGACGAAAGGCCAGACTGATGTCTGGCCTTTTTTCTTTGCACGGGATTCCATGGCAGGCGACGACAAGCGCGCGAAACATCCGATGCTGCCGGTCGGTATCGGGGCAGGCATCGCGATCGGTGTGGCGGTCGGGGCGGCGATGGGCAATATCGGTGTGGGCATCGCGATCGGTGTTGCGCTGGGCGTCGCGTTCGGCGTCGGGTCGGGCGCGGTCTCCCGCGATGAACGCCGGAAGGGCGGGAAGTGATGTTCGATACCACCCCAGTGCTGGAGTGCGGCGGTCGCGTGTTGACGCTGGATCGCCCGCGGGTCATGGGCATCGTCAACGTCACGCCGGATTCCTTCTCCGACGGCGGGTTGCACGACACGGCGGAGGCCGCCATCGCGCATGCGCTGTCGCTGGTGGAGCAGGGTGCCGACCTGCTCGATATCGGCGGTGAATCGACGCGGCCGGGCGCCGGCGCCGTAGCGCTCGACGAGGAACTGCGCCGCGTCATCCCCGTGATCGAACGACTCGTCGCGCACGTGCAGGTGCCGATCAGCATCGACACCTCCAAGCCCGAGGTGATGCGCGCCGCGGTCGGGGCCGGCGCGGGGATGATCAACGACGTCTACGGACTACGGCGCGACGGTGCGCTGGAAACGGCGGCGGCGCTCGGCGTGCCCGTCGTCATCATGCACATGCAGGGCGAGCCGCATTCGATGCAGTCCGCGCCCGACTACGACGATGTCGTCGGCGAGGTCCATCGCTTCCTCGCCGAGCGCATCTTCGCGGCCGAGATGGCCGGCATTCCGAAAAAACGCCTCGTCGTCGACCCGGGCTTCGGCTTCGGCAAGGACACCGCGCACAATCTGCAGCTGCTCGCGCAACTGGAGCGCTTCGGCGAGCTCGGCGTGCCGGTGCTGGCCGGGCTGTCGCGCAAGCGCAGCATCGGCCAGATCACCGGCCGCGAGGTGCCGGCGGAACGCATGGCCGGATCGGTCGCCGCGCACCTGATCGCCACGCAGCGCGGCGCCGCCATCGTGCGCGTGCATGACGTGGCCGCCACTGTGGACGCACTGAAGGTCTGGAATGCGGTGGCCGCGATCCCCGCGCCGCGCACGCCGGCGGCCGCCCCGACGATCCGCTGGCCCGACGACGACTGACTCCGGCAGCGCGTGGTGTCCGGCGCGTCGGCAGCGACGTCGACCCCGGGTGCCCATGTCATGCGCACCGCGGGATCGGACACGTGACGCGTCAGCGCAGCTGCCCGCCGGGCCTGCGAACGGGCGTCGGCAGGCGGGCCGGCTGCACGTCTCGCAACCAGGCGGACGTCAATGCCGCGCCCGTCTCGCCAGGCGTGGCGACCGCACCTGCCGTCGGCGTCGCCGCGGAGCGGTTCGGAAGGAGGGGCTGCGAGCCGTTGACCCGGATCGGATCGGCCGCGTTCTGCTGCTTCCAGTGCCGCAGCAACAGTCGCAGCGCCTCGGGGGGCGCGGTGGACGGCGCCGCGCCGGCCTGGTTGCGGGCGTTCTCGCCATGGCATCCGGTGCAGGTGCGGATCTCGCCGGGCTGCATCGTCACCCACAGGCGCTCGCGCACCACCGGCACGCCGGCCGCGTCCGTGCTCTGCCAGGTCAGTGCGCGGCTGGCGGGAACGAAGGCCGCGGTCGAGCCGTCGGCCGCGATGCGCACGCTGCCGCTGGGGCCACCCGCGTTGGCCGGGTTCGCGGCCACCGACATCGGCTGGGCGATCGGACGGCGCCCGCGCTGGTAGATGGAGCCGTTGTTGTAGGCGCGGATCATGTTGGCCTGCAGGATCTGGTAGTGCGACACCTCGTAGATCCTGCCGCTGCCGCCGAGCGTCTGCACGCCGCCGGGCACGCGCAGGTTGTAAGGCTGCTGCCTGTCGTCGCGGTCGCGTGCGGTCTGGTTGCGGGTGACGATCAGCGCAAGCTGGTTCGCTTTCAGCCATGCGCGGAAGGCGGCTTCGTTGACCTGCTCGCTGGCGAATACCGACTGTTCGGGCGACGCCATCGGCGTGGTCGTCACCGGCGGGCGCGATCGCGCCACGACTTCCACCGGCTCGATTTCCCACAGCGCACCGCTGTAGCTGCGCTGGGTGTCGGGATCCCACCACGTCAGGTTCTTGCTGATGCCCGGCGTCAGCGCGGGGCCGGCCACCAGCAGGCCATTGGCATTCGTCTGCAGCTGGTGCAGGCGCAGCGACACGCCCGCCTGGAAGACCGGACTGCTGGTGTAGCTGGCCACCATGTGGCCGCTGCTCATCGGCAGCGGGTTGCGGAAGCGGCCTCCGGCGAGGTTGCCGCTGCTGTCGGCCGGTGGCGAAGCATCGAGGATCTCCATCTGCTCGGCATTGAGCGAGGGCGCGCCGGTGATGCGGACGATCTGGTTGGTGCCGCCGGTGGAGAATTCGCGCGTGTAGATGGCGTAGTAGCTGCCGGCGACGGTCGGGTCCTCGCGCAGCTGGAACAGCCCGCCGTCCATGCGGATGTATTTCCTGTTGGCGATCAGTGCCGTGTTGGAATAGTCCGACAGCGCGCTGTCGCCGGCGAAGGATCTGGGCAGATAGCCGAACGAGAGCTCCTGCCGGCCGATATGGTTGAGCGTCAGTTCCTCGGTGCCGTCCTGGTTCATCTGCCACGGTGTGAACAGGTTGTACGTGAAGCCGTTGACCTGGCCGTACGGACTGCTCATGCCGGTGCGCGATTCGGGGAAGGTTTCCGGCTGCAGGCCGATGCCGGCCGCGCCGGGGGCTTCGCTGGCGACATCGTAGGCACCGTAGCCGCCCGCATCGGCCTGCTGGTCGCGCTGCAGGTGGTCCCAGCGGATGAAGACCACTCGGCCGTAGCGGTCGATGCTGGGCGAGAACGCACCGCTCGGCGCATGGTTGAGCAGGCGCACCTGTCCGGTCGGCGGATCGAGCTGCCAGATGCCGGTGATCGTCGGCGTGCTTTCGTATTCGTCCAGTTGAGGGTACAGGTGCGCTTCGCCGCCGCGCGGACGATCCGAGGTGAACAGGATGCGGTCCTGGCTGTCGTAAAGCGGCGACACGTTGTTGTAGTCCGCCGGCTGGTTCGCGACCTTGGTGATGACGGCGGTCTGGCCCTGTCCCAGGCCGGTGATCTCGTACAGCTGCCACTTCGCGGTGGGATGCACGTAACGCTGCGGCGGCCCGCCGACCACCATGCTGAAGATGGCCTTGGTGCCGTTCCAGTGAACGGCGGGCTCGCGCACCGCGATCGCGTTGGCGCCCTGCTGGCCGTCCATGCCGAAACCGGCTTCCCGGGTCAGGTTGCGCAGCGTGCCGTCGGGGTAACGGATCATCAGGTCGCCGCCGCGCGGCAGGGCCAGCATGCTCGGCAGGTGATTGGCGAACGTCGACATGCGGCTGGCGAACGGATCGCCCGCCATCGGCACCTGGGTGACGAACAGGATGGGATTGGGCACGGCGGTGGTGGGGACGGCCGCCGCCATCACGCGCGCCGGCTGCGCCACAGGCGAGGGCGATGACGCGGATGCCGGGATCGCGGTGGAGGCGCCGGAGGCGGGTGTCTCCGCGCCGCAGGCGGTGAGCAGGACGGACAGTGCGAACAGGGCCAGCAGGTGCTGGCGCGGGAACAGGAAAGACACAGGCATCCGGTCGACTCGCGCAAGGAAGGAACGCCGTCCGTTGCGCGGACAAGGGACGCGTACGCGGCGTACGCGCATCGGTCTTGTCGCTGGCATCCCCCTGTGGACGCCGCCCGACTGTACACGAGCGGTGCGCGTGCGCGCCGCTTCGCGTCGTCCAAGCATGACCGCCATCCCATAACGCCTCGGGCACGGGTGATGGCACGTTAAGCTTGGCGGCCGTCAACGCCCCACGCTCCGCATGTCGCTCGACGCACGTCCCCTCGCCATCGCCATCATGGGCCCGACCGCGTCGGGCAAGACGGCGTTCGCGCTGGAGGTGGCCGAGCGCTTCGGCGGCGACATCGTCAGCGTCGATTCGGCGCTGGTCTACCGCGGCCTGGACATCGGCGCGGCCAAACCCACGCGGGACGAACAGGCGCGCGTCCCTCACCACCTGCTCGACATGCGCGATCCCTGGCAAGCGTATTCCGCCGCCGAGTTCGCCCACGACGCGCGCCGTGCGATGGACGGCATCGCCGCTCGCGGCCGCCTGCCGGTGCTGGCGGGCGGCACCGGCCTCTACTTCCGGGCGCTGCTCGACGGACTCGCCGAGATGCCGGCCGCCGATGCCGCGCTGCGCGCCGACATCGCCGCGCAGGCACAGGACCGCGGGTGGCCCGCCCTGCATGCCGAACTGGCGCAGGTCGATCCCGTCGCCGCCGCACGCATCCACGCCACCGATCCGCAGCGCATCCAGCGCGCGCTGGAGGTGTTCCGACTGACCGGCACGCCGATCAGCCAATGGCAGCAGGAGGCACGCGGCGCGCGACTGCCGTACCGCGTGCTGAAGCTGGTGCTGGCGCCCGAGGACCGCACCGTGCTGCATGCGCGCATCGCGCGGCGCTTCGACCTGATGCTCGAGCAGGGCTTCCTCGACGAAGTCCGCCGCCTGCGCGCGCTGCCCGGCCTGCAGGCCGTGGCCGCGCCGCTCGACCTGCCGGCGGTGCGCGCGGTGGGCTATCGCCAGGCATGGGAATACCTGGACGGGCGGGGCGATGCCGCCGACTTCCGCGAGCGCGCCATCGCCGCCACCCGCCAGCTCGCCAAGCGCCAGCTCACCTGGCTGCGCGGCGAACTCGATGCGCGCTGGTTCGATCCGGCCACCGGGCGCGCCCGCCTGGACCGGGCACTGGCGCTGTTCTTGCCCGCATCGTGACCCGTTCGGCCCGCATTCGCCGGAATTGCGACCGGTTGCCTGACTCGGCAACGCCCTGCCGGGCCGATGTTGTGTAACATCGGGGCTCCGGGACGACAGGGGAGCAGTTCGTCGGCCCGGCTCGGCACCACATACCTATAAGAACGCAAGGCGGGAGTACGTCATGTCCAAGGGGCAATCCCTGCAGGATCCTTTCCTGAATGCACTGCGGCGCGAGCGCGTCCCGGTGTCGGTCTACCTGGTCAACGGCATCAAGCTGCAGGGCACCATCGAATCCTTCGACCAGTTCGTGGTCCTGCTGCGCAACACGGTCAGCCAGATGGTCTACAAGCACGCCATCTCCACCGTGGTGCCGGCGCGCAACGTGCGCGTGGGCCCGGGCGGCGGCTACGTGCAGCAGGGTGACGAAGACGCGGAAGGCGGCGACGACGAAACCGCGTGATAATGCGTGCCTCGATTGACGAGGCACGACCCCATTGTTTGAAAGATCCCGCAAGGGCGAGCATGCGCTGCTGATCCAGCCGCATGCCGGCGGCCGTCCCGACGACGGCCTCACCGAAGAGTTCAGCGACCTGGCGCGCTCGGCCGGCGCCACCATCGCCGCGCTGCTGACCGCGCGCATCGACCGTCCCAATCCCTCCACGCTGATCGGCAGCGGCAAGCTGGAGGAAGTGAAGGCGGCCGCCGACGCCACCGGCGCCGACCTGATCCTGGTCAACTTCCCGCTCTCTCCCGGCCAGGAACGCAACCTGGAGAAGTTCCTGCAGCGCCGCGTGCTGGACCGCACCGGCCTGATCCTGGACATCTTCGCCCAGCGCGCACGCAGCCACGAAGGCAAGCTGCAGGTGGAACTGGCGCAGCTGCGCCACATGGCCACCCGGCTGGTGCGCGGCTGGACCCACCTGGAGCGGCAACGCGGCGGCTCCATCGGCCTGCGTGGTCCGGGCGAAACCCAGTTGGAAACCGACCGCCGCCTGCTGCAGAAGCGCGTCGAGCAGCTGCAGAAGCGGCTGGAGAAAGTCGAAGTGCAGCGCACGCAGATGCGCCGGGCCCGCGTGCGCAGCGAGCTGCCGCGCGTGGCGCTGGTCGGCTACACCAATGCCGGCAAGTCCACCCTGTTCAACGTGCTGACCGGTGCCGAGGCCTACGCCGCCGACCAGCTGTTCGCCACCTTGGACCCGACCGTGCGCCGCATCGACCTGCCCGGCGGCGCGGTGGTGCTGGCCGACACCGTCGGCTTCGTCCGCGACCTGCCGCACGAGCTGGTCGCCGCGTTCCGCTCCACCTTGAGCGAAGCGCGCGAAGCCGACCTGCTGCTGCACGTCATCGATGCCGCCGACCCGCACCGCGAGGAGCGCATCGCGCAGGTCGACGAGGTGCTGCAGGAGATCGGCGCCGGCGACCTGCCGCAGATGCTGGTGTTCAACAAGATCGACCGCATCGAAGGCGCCGCCCCGCGCCACGACCAGCCCGACCCGGGCGTGGACGAAGGCGAGGCGCCCAGCGCCGGCATGGGTCGCGAGCGCGTCTGGCTGTCCGCACGCGACGGGCAGGGCATCGACCTGCTGCGCGGCGCGCTGGCGCAGCGGCTGGGGTTCCAGCGCGTGCGCGGCGAGCTGCACCTGCCGGCCAACTCCGCCCGCCTGCGCTCGCGCCTGCACGCGCTGGGCGCGGTGCTGGCCGAGGATTTCGAAGAGAACGGCTGGCGCGTCACCGTCGACCTCGCCCTGGCCGACGCCCAGCGCCTGGCCTCGCAGGCCGGCGGCCATCCGCTGGAGGCGCTGCTGCCGCAGGCGGAGCGGGAGGAGTGGCAGTAGGGACGGCTGCTTTCTGTAGGAGCGACGTCAGTCGCGACCGCACGGCCTCCGTCTACGTGGAAAGCCGGTGGTTCTCCTTCCGGGCGCGCTGCGGCGCGTTCCTGTTCCTGCAGGGGGGCACCGCCATCGGGGCGCGGTCGCGACTGACGTCGCTCCTACAGAAGAGCGGCAGCCCCATGACCTCCCGGCCTTGCCTCCCGGCCGGGCCGTCCCTATCTAGTAGAATCGAAACCTGCGCCGGCTCCGGCCGCGCGAATCTTCCAATACGGAGTGGGCATGGCCTGGAACACCCCCGGCAGCGGCAGTGGCGGATCTGGCAACAACGGCAACCGGAACAGCAACTGGAAGCCGCGCACCCCGCAGGGAGGCGGCGGCATCGGTGACGTGGTCGAACGCCTGCGCGGCCTGTTCGGCGGTGTCGGTGGCGGCGGCAATCCGCTGCGCTGGGTGCTGCTGGGCATCGGCCTGCTGGTGCTGTTCTCCAGCTTCCAGCTGATCGGCGAACAGGAGCGCGGCGTGGTGCTGCGCTTCGGCCAGTACGCCCGCACCATGCAGCCGGGCCCCAACTTCAAGTTCCCCTGGCCCATCGAAAGCGTCACCAAGGTCAACGCCACCGGCGTGCGCACCTTCAGCAACAGCCTGCCCGTGCTGACCCGCGACGAGAACATCATCACCGTCTCGTTCAACGTGCAGTACCGCGTCGGCGACCCCAAGCTGTTCCTGTTCGGCACCACCGACGCCACCCGCGTGCTGGAGCAGACCGCGCAGAGCGCCGTGCGCGAAGTGATCGGTCGCTCCGACCTGGATGCCGCCCTGAACAACCGCGGTCCGCTGTCGGCCACCGCCGGCACCGCGCTGCAGGCCTCGCTGGAGGCCTACCGCACCGGCCTGGTCGTCACCGAACTGAGCCTGCAGGACGCGCGTCCGCCGGAAGCCGTCAAGCCGGCCTTCGACGAGGTCAACAGCGCCCAGCAGGAAAACGAGCGCGTGGTCAGCCAGGCCCGCGCCTACGCCGCCAAGATCGTGCCTGAGGCGCGCGGCGACGCGCAGCAGATCCGCACCCAGGCCGAAGGCTACAAGACCGCCGCCATCGCCCGCGCCACCGGTGACGCGACCCGCTTCTCGCTGCTGCTGGACGAGTACCGCAACGCACCGGAAGTCACCCGCAAGCGCCTGTGGCTGGATACGGTGCAGCAGGTGCTGGGCAACAACCGCAAGGTCGTCGGCGGCGACAGCCGCCAGCTGATCTACGTGCCCATGGGCAACAGCGCCCAGGCCACGGCGCAGCCGCCGGCCGGCGTCATTCCCACCGAGGTGCTGCCGCAGGTCGAGAGCACCCCGTCCAGTTCCCGCAATTCGGCGCGCACGCCACGCCCGGCCGGCCGTGAGGAGGCGCAGCCATGAGGAATTCCCTGATCGTCGGCATCGTCGTGGCCCTGCTGCTGGGCCTGATGGGGTCCGTCTACGTGGTGCGCGAAGGACAGGTGGGCCTGGTGCTCAACCTCGGCCGCGTGGTGCGCAGCGAAATCGGCCCCGGCCTGCACTTCAAGCTGCCGCTGGTGGAAACGGCGCGCGTGTTCGACCGCCGCTTCACCGCCAACGAGTTCCCGCCCGAGCGCTCGCTGACCTCCGAGCGCAAGGACGTCAGCGTCGACTTCATCGCCATCGGCTTCATCGTCAACGCGGCGGACTTCTACCGCGCCACCGGCGGCCAGCCCGAGCTGGCCACCGAGCGCCTGGCGCCGATCATCAAGGAGTCGCTGCGCAACGAGATCAACTCGCGCACGCTGACCCAGCTGGTGTCGGGCAACCGCAACGAGCTGATCGAGAAGCAGCTGCCGGGCATCAACGCCGGCGCCAAGACCCTGGGCATGCAGATCGTCGACATCCGCTTCAAGCAGATCGACCTGCCGACCGACAGCGAAGTCATCGACCAGGTCTACAACCGCATGCGCGCCGAGCGCTCGCAGGTGGCCAGCGCCCTGCGCGCGCAGGGCGCCGAGCAGGCCCGCATCGTCGAGGCGCAGGCCAACCGCGATGTCGCGGTGCTGCTGGCCGAAGCCGAGCGCGATGCGCAGAAGCTGCGCGGCGAAGGCGATGCCGAAGCCGCCCGCATCTACGGCGAGGCCGCCAACCGCGACGCGTCGTTCTATGCCTTCCAGCGCAGCCTGGAGGCCTACCGCGCCTCGTTCAAAGACGGGCAGGGCGTGATCGTGCTGGACAAGGACGACCCGTTCCTCCAGTACATGCGCAGCGACCGCTGAGTCCTCGCACGCCGGCCGCCCCAGGGCGGCCGGTCCCGTTTCAGCCCCCGTCTTTCAACACCCTGCGCCCCACCGCAGGGCCAGGAGCCCGTCCATGTCCGACCTCTGGTCCGCCCTCTGCCTGGTCGCCATCCTCGAAGGCCTGGTGCTGTTCGCCATCCCGGGCAGCTGGAAGCGCGCCGCGTTGCAGCTGCTGCAGATGTCCGACGGCCAGGTCCGCGCCGTGGGCGGCTTCATCCTGATCTTCGGGCTGACGTTGCTTTGGGTGGTGAAACGCTGAGGGATCGCCTACGGCCCTGCGTTCGCGTCGGCGGATGAGGGGCCGCGCTTCGCGCCATTCCCGAACCTTCGACGCAGCCCCCCGCCAGGGTAGCCCCCGTCCCCCTAAACCCGGATAATGCACAAAAGCCGGATGGGCTCCCTGCGTGGGAAGACCGCCGGCTTTTTCCGTGTCTGGGCCCGGCGTGGCGGGCGGCTCCCCGATGGAGCCTGCCGGCAGCAACGGCGCCGAACCCAGCGCGAACCTTCCGGCGGCCCCGATGGTCGCCACCAATCGAGGAGTTACCCGTCATGGGTCAGTCAGTCGTCGTTCTCGGCGCCCAGTGGGGCGATGAAGGCAAGGGCAAGATCGTCGATCTGCTCACCGAGGAAATCGGAGCCGTCGTCCGTTTCCAGGGCGGCCACAATGCCGGCCATACGCTGGTGATCGGGGGCAAGAAGACCGTCCTGCACCTGATCCCGTCCGGCATCCTGCGCCCCGATGCACTGTGCCTGATCGGCAACGGCGTGGTGCTGTCGCCGGCCGCGCTGATCAAGGAAATCGACGAACTGGAATCGGCCGGTGTGGAAGTGCGTTCGCGCCTGAAGATCTCCCCGGCCACGCCGCTGATCATGCCGTACCACATCGCCCTGGATCAGGCGCGCGAGAAGGCCGCCGGCGGCAAGGCCATCGGCACCACCGGCCGCGGCATCGGTCCGGCGTACGAGGACAAGGTGGCGCGCCGCGGCATCCGCGTGGCCGACCTGCATTACCCCAAGCAGCTGGAAGAGCTGCTGCGCACGGCGCTGGACTACCACAACTTCGTGCTCACCAAGTACCTGGGCGTGGACGCCGTCGACTTCCAGAAGACCTACGACGAAGCCCTCGCCTTCGGCGAGTACGTGCAGCCGATGAAGTCCGACGTCGCCGGCATCCTGCACGACCTGCGCAAGCAGGGTAAGCGCGTGCTGTTCGAAGGCGCGCAGGGTGCGCTGCTCGACATCGACCACGGCACCTATCCCTACGTCACCAGCTCCAACACCACCGTCGGCGGCGCGTTCGCCGGCACCGGCGTGGGCGCGGACGCCATCGACTACGTGCTGGGCATCTGCAAGGCCTACGCCACGCGCGTGGGTGGCGGTCCGTTCCCGACCGAACTGGACGACGAAGTGGGTCAGGGCATCCGCGACCGCGGCCAGGAATACGGCGCCTCCACCGGCCGTCCGCGCCGCTGCGGCTGGATGGACATCGTCGCGCTGAAGCGCGCCGTCGCCATCAACGGCATCTCCGGCCTGTGCATCACCAAGCTCGACGTGCTGGACGGCATGAAGACGCTGAAGATCTGCATCGCCTACGAATACCGCGGCAAGCGCACCGAATACGCGCCGCTGGATGCCGGCGGCTGGGAAGAGTGCACGCCGGTGTACCTGGAATTCCCGGGCTGGGACGAGAACACCCACGGCATCACCGAGTGGGACAAGCTGCCGCCGGCCGCGCGGGCCTACCTGCGCGCGCTGGAGGAACTGTCCGGCTGTCCGCTGGCCATCGTCAGCACCGGTCCCGACCGCGACCACACGATGGTGCTGCAGGACCCGTTCGCGTAACCCGCTGTACGTTCGGGCAGGCGCTGTCCTGTGACACGACGGTAACGCGACTAATCAGGGGTGCACGGAATGCACGCCGCAGTGAAAGGAAGCCCCGCGCATGCGGGGCTTTTTCTTGCGGCACGGACGGGCCGGGGTTCTCCCGATGCCGCGTCCGCCCCTTCATCCCATCGATCGCACCCGTGTCGGCACACCCGTGCCGTCCGACCGTGCGCGCCTGTTTCGTGGAGCGTTACCGCATGTCCAAGTTGAACGACCCGACCGACGACGTCCTGCTGCTGGACGCATCCGTTGCGCCGCCCTACATCATCGACCGCCGCGAACCGCTGCCCCGCCATGACCCGGCCGCGCTGCGCGCCGGCCTGACCCGTGCGCAGCTGGCCACGCTGGAGTCGCTGGAAAGTTTCCGCTGGCGCCTGGCCTTCGTGCGCCGCCCGGTCTTCCAGGCGCCCATCCCCGTGCTGTTCGACCGCAACAACGAGCGCTACCTCGTCATCCGCGAAGACGGCACGCTCGACGAACAGCCCACGCTGAAACTGCGCGACTGAGCGCACGCCGTTCCGGCACAGCGCTTGCATCGCACGGGCGACCCTAAAAGACGGCCGCACACGGCCGTTACCCCTGACAGGTGTCGCCGTTATCGCTGGAGTCTCCCCATGTACCGCAATGCCGCCCGAGCCGACGTCATCCCCGGACCCTGGCCCGCGTCCCGCCCGGCCACGTCCGAGCGCCGCAAGGCCACGCCCGCGCAGCAGGCCGACGCCCTGCGCGCCGGCCTGACGCCCGCGCAGCTGATGACGCTGGAAGCGCTGGAGATCTTCCACTGGCGCCTGGCCTTTGTCCGCCGCCCACTGTTCCAGGCCCCCATCCCGGTCCTGTTCGACCGCGACGACACCCGTTACGTCGTCATCGAAGAAGACGGCACCCTCAACGAACAACCCGCCCTCCAACTCCGCGCCTGACCCCGCTGTCTGCCAGCGCAGTTCCTTCTCCCCGCCGAGCGGGGAGAAGGTGCCCGAAGAGCCTGCCCCGTACTCGATACGGGGGCGGACGAGGGACGCTTTCGATTCACCACGCACGATCAGAAAAGAAGGTTGAGACGCGGGTGATGCGCAGATCGAGCGGAGCGCCGTCGCCGTTGAGCATGGCTTCGCGCTCGCCCCTCATCCGGCCTCCGGCCACCTTCTCCCCGCCGAGCGGGGAGAAGGAACTGCAGAGCCGGCAGCAGTCCTGCTTTGCGCCACCCTCCCGCGCCACCTCCCTGAATCGATGCTGCACTCCGCCGTCGCGCCCTCACGCCACGTTGCGGGATCCCGTTCCAAGGTATCGCCCGCGTGCGCGGTCCCCGCGCACGCCTGTCCACGCCATCAGGAGCCCCCACCGGATGTCGGATCCGCATCGCCCGCACGACCTCACCGATCTCCCCGCCGAGGGAAACGCCCCCCGCACCCCCGAGCGCCGCACGGGCAAGAGCGACCACGCCACGCTGCTGGCCGGCCTCACCCCCGCGCAGCAGGCCACCGTGCAGACCATGGAAACCTTCCACTGGCGTCTGAAGTTCGTCCGCCGCCCGCTGTTCAAGACCCCCATCCCCGTCCTGTTCAACCGCGACGGCGACCGCTACGTGGTGGTCAACGAAGACGGCACCATCGACGAGAACCCGGCGCTGAAACTGAGGGATTGAGGCATCGCCCGCCCGCTCCGCCCGCCTTGCGGGGGGGCGCACGCTACAGGCGCCGCCGCAGGCGCTGGACGCGATGGCGCGGACAGAGTGAAGTAAACGATCCGCCAGCGGGCAGGGCGGCCTTCAACCCGCGATTGCCCTTGATGCATCAGACGGTGGGCCAAGGCCCACCCTACGGGGTGCGACAACGTGGCCTGAGCCGGGGAGGGGACTCGCCAGCGGGCAGGACGTACTTCGGCCCGCCATGTGCCTTGATGCATCGGATGGTGGGCCAAGGCCCACCCTACGAGGCGCGACGACGTGGCCTGAGCAGCCGGGGAGAGGATCCGCGAGCGGATAGACATCGCAGGGTGGGCCTTGGCCCACCGTCACCCGACGACGGCGGATGGATCGACCGCGACATGCGCACCAGGTCCCGCGCGCCGGGCGTCCCCCAATAGGGGAGGCGCGGCGGTGGCGCCCTGCGGCATGGATACACTCTGCCGGGCATCGGGGAGGACGGCGTGTCGATGGGCGCTTCTTGCACGGGGCGGAGACGTGACTGGCTGGGGCGGGTGTTCGGCCTGCTGTGCCTGCACGCGTGGTCGACGGCGGCGGCACCGCAGGACGTGGTGGACTACCACCGCAGCACATGGACCCAGCGCGACGGCGCGCCGCCGGACATCTGGAGCTTGGCGCAGGATCGCAGCGGGCCGCTGTGGCTGGGGACCGGCGTGGGTCTCTACCAGTTCGACGGCCTGCGCTTCGAGCGCTACAACCCGCCGCAGGGGCAGGGCTTCGCGTCCAGCAACATCACCGCGCTGCTGAGCGACCGCCGCGGCCGGCTGTGGATCGGCTTCTATCCGGGCGGCATCAGCGTGCTGGACGGCGGCCGGCTGCGCCATTACCCGCCGTCGCCCCACCTGCCGTCCGGCCTGGTGATGCGCATCGTCGAAGACCGGGCGGGGCGCATCTGGGTGGCCTCGTTCACCGGCCTGTACCGCTTCGATGGCCGGACCTGGCAGCGGATCGGTGCGGAAACCGGGTTTCCCCATGCCTATGCCGACGACGTGCTGCTGGATTCGCACGGCACCCTGTGGGTGGCCGCCGGCAACGGCCTGATGTACCTGCCGCCGGACGGCGCGCGGTTCGTGCCGACCGGCGTCGCCACCGGGCTCTACGCCTCCCTGCTGGAAACCCCCGGCGGCGCGCTGTGGGTGTCGGATGGCGTGCACGGCACGCGTTCGCTGGCGCTGGCGGCGCCCGACCGGGCGCGGGCGCCCGGCTTCGGTCATTTCGCCTCGATGCGGCTGGATCGGCAGGGCGCGTTGTGGGGCACGGACCGGCGCCGGGGCGGGGTGGTGCGGGTGGCGCAGCTGGACGCCTTCGCCCGCGGCCACGCGCTGCGCGAGCAGGACGCCACCGCGATCATCCGCGAGCCCGACGGCCTGGCGTCGGACCGCGCCATTCCGGTGCTGGCCGATCGCGAGGGCAGCATCTGGGTGGGCACCAACATGGGCCTGCACCGGTTCCGTCCCAGCCGCGTGCAGGCGCTGCAGGACGAGCGGCTGAGCCAGGACGGCGTGTACGGCCTGGCGTTCTCGCCGGCGCACGGCCTGCTGGTGTCGAGCGAGCGCCAGCTGTACCGGGTCGAGGGCGACGACCGCCTGACGTGGCTGGCCGAATCCCCGGGCAAGCGGATCTACGCCGTGCAGGCGGTGGGCCAGCGCGTGTACGCCCCCACCTGGGACCGCGTGTACGAGTACACCACCGCCGGACTGCGCGACCTGCACATGCCGGGTGACGGAAAGCTGGGCGCGGTGGCGGGCGACGGCGCCGAAGGGCTGCTGGCGATGCGCGAAGGCGAGGGCCTGTTCCACTTCGACGGCCATGCGTGGCGCCATGTGGGGGCCGGCCTGATTCCCGCGGGCGGGGCGACCTCGCTGCTGCGCGACACCGACGGCTCGGTCTGGATCGGCTACACCGGCAGCCGCCTCGTGCACTGGCGCAACGGCGCGCTGCGCACGTTCGGCGGCCGCGACGGGCTGGACATCGGTACGGTGTCGGCGCTCGCGCGCGTGGCCGCGGGCCTGCTGGCGGGCGGAGAGAGCGGCGTGGCGCTGCTGCGCGACGGCCAGGTGCGCGCGCTGCAGGCCGGCGACCGCACGCGATTGAACGGCATCACCGGCCTCCATGCCGGCAGCGACGGCGGCGTGTGGCTGAGCGGGGTCAACGGCGTGCTGCAGGTACCGGCCGAGGTGCTGGCCCGCGCCCCCGACAGCGGCCATCTCGACGGCCGGCTGTACGACACCGCCGACGGCATGCCCGGCATCGCCCAGCAGTCCGCCCTGGCCTCCACCGCCGTGGCCGACGGCGCGGGCCGCCTCTGGTTCACCACCAACCAGGGGCTGGCGATGATCGATCCGGCCCGGCGCCACCACAATCCGGTGGTACCGACGGCCAGCATCCGCGGCCTGGCGGCGGGTTCGGTGGAATACGCGCCCGAGGACGGGCGCGACTTCGCCCCGGGCACGCGCGACATCCAGATCCGCTACGGCGCCAGCAGCCTGGCCTATCCGGAACAGGTGCGCTTCCGCTACCGGCTGGAGGGCTTCGATGAGGCGTGGCAGCAGGCCGGCAACCGGCGCGTGGCGTACTACACCAACCTGCCGCCGGGCGATTACCGCTTCCAGGTACAGGCGGCCAACGAGAGCGGCGTGTGGAGCCCGCAGAGCGCCACGCTCGCGTTCTCGGTGGCGCCCAGTTTCGTGGAGTCGTGGTGGTTCATGACGTTGTGCGGGCTGAGCCTGGTGGCGGCGGTCTATGCGGCCTACCTGTGGCGGCTGCGGCGGGTGGCGCACCGCATGCGCATGCGCTACGAGGAGCGTCACCGCGAGCGCGAGCGCATCGCGCGCGAGTTGCACGACACGCTGCTGCAGAGTTTCCAGGGGCTGCTGCTGCGCTTCCAGGCGGTGGCCAGCGGCCTGCGCGACGACGATCCGGTGCGGGTGGCGCTGGAGCAGGCGATGGACCGTGGCGAGGAGGCCATCGTGGAGGGGCGCGAACGCGTGCGTTCGCTGCGCATGCCGGCCGCGTCGGTGTCCGAGCCGCTACCGTCGGCGCTGGAACGGGTCGGGCGCGAGCTGGCGCAGCTGCACCCGGCCGCGTTCGGGGTGAGCGCCGACGCGCGCCTGCCGGCGCTGGATCCGGTGGTGCGCGACGAGATCTACTGGATCGGCCGCGAGGCGCTGTGCAATGCGTTCCGCCACGCCGGGGCCACGCGCATCCAGGTGGAGATCCGCGCCAGCCGCGGGCGGGTGGTGTTGCGCATCCGCGACGACGGCCGCGGCCTGGACGAGGACGTGCGCCGCGCCGGCGCGCGCGACGACCACTGGGGCCTGCGCGGCATGCGCGAGCGTGCGCACGACATCGGCGCGCGGCTGCGGATCACCAGCCGGCCGGGCAAGGGCACGCAGGTGGAACTGGCGGTGTCGCGCGGGGCGACGGCCCGGACGCGCGAGGCGCGCGCCCCCGGGCGTCGCGGCGGAAACGTGCCGCAGCATCCCTGATCCCGGCCAACCCCCCGGCAGCGAACCGGTACCGGCGCGTCCTCCGCGCTCACGCCTCCACGGCGTCCTCGCGCATCCGTGCCGTGCGGTAGGCCCGCTGCGCCGGCGCGTCGTGCGTGGTCTTGAACGTCGACACGCTCCGCCGCAGATCGCGCGCCTGCTCCTCCATCGCGCGTGCCGCCGCCGATGCTTCCTCCACCAGCGCCGCATTCTGCTGCGTGGTCTCGTCGATCTGCACGATCGACTGGTTCACCTGGTCGATGCCGGCCGCCTGCTCCTGCGATGCCGCCGCGATCTCGGACATGATCTCGCTGACGCGCTGCACCGCGGCCACCACGTTCACCATCGAATCGCCCGCATCGCTGACCA
>NZ_DASYGY010000006.1 GCF_035999195.1 Pseudoxanthomonas sp. | reverse complement strand
GCCGGTGCGACGATGGCCGAGATCGTGGCCAGCGTGCAGCGCGTGACCGACATCATGGCCGAGATCTCGGCCGCATCGCAGGAACAGTCGGCCGGCATCGAGCAGGTCAACCAGACCATCACCCAGATGGACGAGACCACCCAGCAGAACGCTGCCCTGGTGGAGGAAGCCACCGCCGCCGCCCGCGCGATGGAGGAGCAGGCCCACGCGCTGAGCGATGCCGTCTCCACCTTCCGCCTGGACGGCCACGGCACCGTCGCCCGCCTGGTGCAGGAACGGGTCACCCGCATCGCCGCCGGTGGCGCCCAGCGCGCCGTCGCGGAGCCGGACCTGCACTGACCCCGCTAAAGAAACCCCGCCCGGGGCCGATCTAGGCCTTGACCGGTTCCGCCCCGGGAACCCCGACACCCCTTACCGGCTGCAACAGGAGCCCGACGAATGAGCGACAAGAAGACCCTGGCCGCGGCGACCGCGGACGAGTTCCTCAGCTTCACCCTGGGAGACGAGCACTACGGCGTGGACATCCTGAAGGTCCAGGAAATCCGCGGCTACGACTCGGTCACCCGCCTGCCCGACGCACCGGACTACATCAAGGGCGTCATCAACCTGCGCGGTACCATCGTGCCGGTGATCGACCTGCGCCTGAAGCTGCGGCTGAAGGAGGCACGTTACGACGCCTTCACCGTGATGATCGTGCTGAACGTGGAGGACCGCGTGGTCGGCATCGTGGTGGACAGCGTGTCCGACGTGATCGCCCTCAACGCCGAACAGATCCGCCCCACCCCGGAGTTCGGCGCCAGCGTCGATACCCGCTTCATCTCCGGCATCGGCACCATCGACGAGCGCATGCTGATCCTGCTGGACATCGAGACGCTGATCGACAGCGCCGATCTGGGCCAGCCCCTGCCGGAAGCGGTCGCCGCCTGATCCGCCGCCGGGCATCCGGCAACACGGCAGCACCCCCGAGACCGCGGACCGCAAGGCCCGCGGTCTTCGCGTATGCGGCCATCGCAATCCCGGCCATGCGTCTTTCGTCGACGCACGCAACGCACCCCTGCAAATCCGCGCGCGCCGGCCGATAACACCAGAGGGGCGCACTGCGTTCCCTCCCACTCCCATGCATCGCCCCCGCCGTACGAGATCGCCATGACGCTCAACGCCCGCATCGCCGCCACCCTGTCCCACCTGCCGCTCGGCCGCCGGTTCCTGATCCAGACCGTGCTGGTCGCCTTCGGGGTGATCGCGCTCGCGGTCATCGCCGCGCGCATGCAGTACGTGGACCTCAACAGCACGCGCCAGGCCGGGCTGCAGGCGCAGACCGAGATGGCGCTGGGCGTGATCGAGCGCTACGCGCAGCAGGCCAAGGACGGCACGCTGGACGAGGCCGACGCCAAGGCGCGCGCGCTCGCCACCCTGGCCTCCATGCAGGCCAACAAGGGCGTGGACTACTTCTTCGTCACCGACGAGGCGCCGACCATGCTGATGCATCCCACGCGGCCCGACCTGGTGGGCAAGCCGCTGGACGACGTGCTGAGCCCGGACGGCAAGCGGATCTTCCCGGAATTCGTGCGCGTGGCGCGCGCCGGTGGCGGCCACGTCGACTACAGCTGGGCCAAGGCCGGCGAGGAAGATCCGGTGCCGAAGACCTCGTATGCCGCGCTCTACCAACCCTGGGGCTGGGTGATCGGCACCGGCGTGTACATCGACGACACGCAGGCGCAGGCGCTGCAGTTCACCTTCATCATGACCGCCGTCGGCGGCCTGCTGGTACTGCTGAGCATGGCGATCGGCTGGGTGATCGGCCAGTCCGTGCTGGAGCCGGTGGCCCGCGCCCTGTCCGCCATCAAGGGCGTCTCGCGCGGCGACCTGAGCGTGCGTACCGGCCAGCACGGCCGGGACGAAGTGGGCCAGATGCTGAAGGCCACCGACGAGATGGTGCACATGCTGGAACGCTTCTCGCGCGAGACGCGCGAGATGATCCGCCTGCACGAAGCCGAGGACATCACCCACCGCATGCCGGAGGATTTCCCCGGCGTCTACGGCGAACTGGCCGGCGGCATCAACACCATGATGTTCGAGCACCTGCACGCGTTCCGCGACGCCATCGGCATCCTGGAGCGCTACGCCAGCGGCGACCTCAGCCAGGATGCGCGCCGCCTGCCCGGCACCCGCGCGTTCCTGCACGAGGCGATGGACGCGGCCAAGCAGAGCCTGCTGGCCATCAACGGCGAGATCAAGCGCCTGTCGCAGGCGGCGGCGGCCGGCGACTTCACCGCGCGCGGCGACGAGCGCGGCTTCCGCCACGACTTCCTGCAGATGGTGCAGGACCTGAACACCATGATGGCCACCAGCGACCGCAACCTCGCGCAACTGTCGGCCCTGCTGCGTGCCATCGCCGACGGCGACCTGACCGCGCGCATGGAAGGCGACTTCCACGGCGTGTTCGCCACCATGCGCGACGACGCCAACGCCACCGTCGCCCAGTTGACCGACATCGTCGGCCGCATCCAGGACGCCTCCACCTCCATCAACACCGCCGCCGGCGAGA
>NZ_DASYGY010000005.1 GCF_035999195.1 Pseudoxanthomonas sp. | reverse complement strand
GCGCAGCCGCATCCGCGACACCGATTTCGCCAAGGAAACCGCCGAACTGACCCGCACCCAGATCCTGCAGCAGGCCGGTACGGCCATGCTGGCCCAGGCCAACCAGGTGCCCCAGAACGTGATGTCCCTGCTGCGCTAAGCGCCGCCGCTCCACCCTTCTCGATAGTTCCCTGTCGTCACGGACGGATTCGTCTCCCTCCGTTTGGCAGTACCCCAACCCCCGCCGGCGACGGCGGGGGCTTTTTTTTGGAGCGGTGATTGGGGATTGGTGATTAGTGATTGGTTGGAAACAGCGGGCCTTCTCCACATCACCAATCACGAATCACCAATCACCAATCACCAATCACGGCCTCTTTGGCACAAACCCTGCATCACGGAATCTGCCTGCATTTCTTACCAGCACGCCGGACCCACGGCGGCGGTGGGAGACGGAGAAATGCGGCTAAAGAACGGCTCCCGCGGGCCGTTATCAGTACTGCACGGGCGGGTCCCATTCGTCACCGGATGGCGACCCGCCCGGCCTCCCTTTTTGCGGAAAGGGCCAGACAGGAGACAGGGCAATGGCAGATTACTCACTGGGTTACGGCGGCGTCGGCTCCGGCATGGACATCACCGGCATGGTCGAGCAACTGGTCGCGGCCGATCGCCGGCCCGCCGACAACCGCCTGAACCGCATCGAGAGCCAGGCCAAGTTCAAGCTGTCCGCCATCGGCACCGTCAGTTCCGCCTTCAGCACCCTGGACACGGCACTCAAGGCGCTGAAATCGGCCACCGCCTTCGACGTACGGACGGTGAAGTCGGGTACCGACACGGTCGTCGGCGCCAGCGTCTCCAGCGGTGCGCCAAACGGCACCTACAACGTGGAGGTGGTCGAACTGGCCACCGCCAACAAATGGATTACCAACGCGCCGGTCGCGGCCACCCAGACCTTCGGCGCCGGCCAATTGACGCTGACCGTCGGCGGCGAGGCGCTGGCCATCGACATCGCCGAAGGCGCCACCCTGCAGGACGTGCGCAGCGCCATCAACGACGCCGCGCGCAGCAAGGGCGTGCAGGCCAGCGTGCTGACCTCCAACGACGGCCAGTACCTGTCGGTGTCGTCGGACAAGACCGGTGCGGCCAACGGCCTCACCCTCGCCTTCACCTCCGGCGGCAGCGACCTGCAGTCGCTCGTCGGCAGCCTGCAGGAACGCGTGCCGGCCGCCGACGCCGAGGTCCTGATCGATGGCCTGACCGTCACCGCCAGCACCAACAAGATCACCGAAGCCGTGCCCGGCCTGACCCTGGACCTGAAGACCAAGGGCACCAGCACGGTCACCGTGTCCACCGACACCGCCGCCGCCAGCAAACTGGTCCAGGATTTCGTGACGGCGTACAACACCGCCATCAACGCGATCAACGCGTCCACCAAGTACAACGCCGACACCAACGAGCCCTCCGCCCTGACCGGTGACGCGCAGATGCGCAGCGCCTCGGGACAGCTGCGCAACCTGATGGGCAACCTGCTGGGCGACCTGGCCGCGCAGGGGCTGGATGCCAAGACGCTGGGCCTGCAGACCAAGGGCTTTCCTTCGTCCGACGGCACGCTGGTGTTCGACAGCAGCAAGTTCACCGCCGCCCTGACCGCCGATCCGGAGAAGATCCGCAGCGCGTTCACCGGCGAGACCGCGTTCGCCGGCACGCTGCAGAAGGCCGTCGGCAGCTACACCGGCACCGATGGCGCGTTCACCCTGCGCAGCAACGGGCTGAACGCGCAGATCAAGGACGTCGCCGCGCAGCGCACCGCGCTGGACGCCCGCATGGAAGCCGTCGGGAACCGTTACAAGGCGCAGTTCGTGGCCATGGACGCCCTGGTCGGACAGATGAGCAACACCAGCAATTACCTGGCCCAGCAACTGGCCTCTCTCTCCAACCAGACCGGATAAGCAAGGGGATCGCGCGATGCGTCCCCCTGCATCGCCACCCCAGGAGAACACGCAATGTCACTTCAGTCCTATGCCGCGCAGTACCGCAACACCGGCCTCAGCAGCGCCGTGATGGAAGCGGACCCGCACCGCCTGGTCGCCCTGCTGCTGGCGGGCGCCTGCGAGCGCCTGCGCCTGGCCGAAGCCTGCGTGGTGCGCGGCGACCTGGCGCGCAAGGGCAAGGCCATCGGCGAGGTCAGCGCGATCATCGGGCACCTCAACGGCTCGCTCGACCACGAGGCCGGCGGCGAGATCGCCAGCAGCCTGTCGGCGCTGTACGACTACGTGCAGACGCGCCTGATCGAAGCCAACCTGCACAACGACCCGGCCGCCCTGCGCGAATCGCTGGAGCTGCTGGGCGAAATCGAATCGGCGTGGAACGCCATTCCCCACGACCAGCGCCAGGTCCCGGCGATGGCGGCGGCAGGATGAACACCGCGCCGGCCCTGGCCGACCTGTTCGCGCAGCTGGACGGCATGCGCCGCGCGCTGCACGCCGGCGAGCTGGACGACGTCGAGCGCCTGCTCGATCGCCACGACCACGACGTGCGCGCGTTCCTGCACGCCGACGGCGGCAAGACCGCCGGCTACGATGCCCTGGCCGTGCTGCTGCGCGAGCAGCTCGAACTGCAGAAGCGCATGCAGGACGCGCGGGAGCAGGCACGCGTGCGCATGCACGCCACGCAGCGCGCCGACCGTGCCGCGCGCGCCTACCTGTCCGTCGTGGAGGGTTGATCCGTGCCGACCCCGATCATCCTGGTGGAACGCCCGGCCGAACATGCCCTGTTCGAGGGCGCCCTGACGTGCGACGCGGTGCTGCCGGCCCGCTTCGACCCGGGACGGCGCGCGGTGATGCAGGCGTCTTCCGAAGCCCTGCTGAAAGGCCTGGCCGTCGCCGAGGACGTCAGCGGCGACGACCCGGAAGAGCGCAAGGAAGCCACGCCATCGCAACAACGCATCGAGGCCAAGCTGGACCTGGTGCTGTCGCTGCTCGGCCGGCTGGCACGCCGGCACGAGGATGCCCTGCCCGTCACCGCCCTGCGCTGGTCGCATCGCGGACTGCGCCTGGATGTCGACACGCCGCCGCCGTCGAGTGCCGGCACGCCTGGCATCGTCACCCTGCAACCCGCCGCGTGGTTGAGCGACCAGATCGAACTGCCCGCCACGGTGCTCGACCAGGTGCAGGGCTCGCAGGGACTGCAGCATGTGTGGTTGCAGTTCGATGCATTGAATGCGGGCCTGGCCGAGGCGATGGACCGTCACCTGTTCCGCCTGCATCGCCGGCAGATCGCCGAAGCGCGGCAGCTCGCCGGCCGCACCTAGGGCCGCTGCGCGCGGATATCGACAGCCGCGTCACGCACGGCGTGCAACGGTCACGCCGGTGGCTTGCGACGTGTGTGGTTTTTCGCGGGCGACGCAGACCCTAACTGTGACTCGCGTCCGGATTTCACCTCTCCATCGCGTTTGTGAATTGGCGACGGCGCAGTGCGCCGTTATCGTGACTCGACCCCTGCAATGCGATAGCGAACGACTCTTCCCGTGCGTGTACTCATCGTCGACGACCACACCCTGGTCCGCGCCGGCATCGGACGCCTGCTGCAGGCGCTGCCCGATGTCGATGTGGTGGCCGAGGCCTGCAACGGGCAACAGGCGCTCGACATGGCGGCCATCCACCGCCCGGATGTGATCCTGCTGGATCTCTCGCTGCCCGACCGCAGCGGCCTTGAACTGCTGCCGCTGCTGCGCGATTCGCTGCCGCAGACGCGCGTGGTGATGATGTCGATGCACAACGATCCCACCCAGGTGCGCGTGGCGCTCGATCGCGGCTGCGCCGGCTTCGTCGTCAAGGAAGCCGCGCCGATGGAACTGGAACTGGCCCTGCGTGCCGCCGCCAGCGGCCAGGTATTCCTCAGTCCGCAGGTGTCGTCGAAGATGCTGGCGCCGATGCTCAACCAGCAGCGCCCCACCGGCATCGCCGCCCTGTCGCCGCGCCAGCGCGAAATCCTGCGCCAGCTCGGCAACGGCATGAGCAGCAAGGAAATCGCCGCGCAGCTCGGCATCAGCGTCAAGACGGTGGAAACCCACCGCGCGCGCATGATGGAGTCGCTGGGCTGCCGCCGCGCCAACGATCTGCTGCTGCTGGCCGCGCGCCACCAGAACGAACTGGCCTGAGCCTTGCAACAGCACGGGGGCGATGCCCTTTCCGTGACGGAATCCCGTGATCGCAGCGCCCCGTCCGGCGTCCTTTTCCGCCATTGAACCGACGCCGTAGGGGAAACCCTGACGGCGCGTGGGGCGTGCCCGCAGCACGACCAGAAACGCCCTGATTTTTTTTCCGTCACCCGCCCCGCACAGTGTCAACACGATGTGAAGCCGACCTCGGCACGCCATCGAATCGGGGATGACGGGAATGAAGACGGGACTTTCCACCCAGCTCGGGCAGCAACTCCACCTGACGCCGCAACTGCTGCAGTCGATCCGGCTGCTGCAGCTGGACGGCCTGCAGCTGGAACTGGAAGTGCGCCGCGCGCTGGACCTCAATCCGCTGCTCGAAGTCGAGGAAACCCACGACGCCGACCAGGCCGCCGAGATCGAGGTGCTGCCCGCGCAGGACGTGGCCGCGCTGGAAACGGCCGCCTTCGACGAACTGCCCGAATCCAGCCTCTGGGACGTGCCCGGTGCCGGCTGGCAGGACGGCGACGAGGACCGCATGCAGCGCGTCGAAGCCGGCGAATCCAGCGATCCGCACGTGCGCGTGCTGGACCGGCTGGCGCTGGAGCTGGACGACCGGTCGCTCGACGTCGTCGCCTTCTGGCTGGAGCACACCAACGACGCCGGCTACCTGGAGCAGGCACCCGACGCGCTGGCGCTGCTGGCCTCGGCCCGCTTCGACCTGACCGTGCCGGCCGTGCTGGCGCTTCGCGAGCGCCTGCTGCGCGGCGAGTTCCCCGGCCTGGCCGCCGCCGACGTGCGCGAGTGCCTGCTGGTGCAGCTGGACTGCCTGCAGGGCCGCGTGCCGGCGCGCCACGTCGCCCGCCGCATCGTCACCGACGGCATGGCGCTGCTGGCCGCCCACGAATACGACGCGCTCGCCCGCCTGCTGGACCTGGACATCGACCAGGTCATGGAAGGTGTGAACCTGGTGCTGTCGCTGGACGCCCGTCCGGGCGCCTCGCTGGCCCCCGCCCCGACCGGCTACATCATGCCCGACGTGGTCGCCTGGCACGCCGACTGCGCCTGGCGCGTGGCGCTGAACCCGGCCACCACGCCGCGCCTGCGCGTCAACGCCATGCAGGAGCGCGCCCTGGACCAGGCCGCGCCCTCCGAGGGCGCCGGCAAGCTGCGCGAACTGCTGCAGGAGGCGCGCTGGCTGACCCGCGGCCTGTCGATCCGCTACGACACCCTTCTGCGCACCGCGCGCGCCATCGTCGAGCGCCAGGCCGGCTTCCTCGCCCACGGCGACGAGGCGATGGCCCCGCTGACGCTCAAGGAGATCGCCGACACCATCGGCATGCACGAGTCCACCGTCTCGCGCATCACCACCGGCAAGTACATGCAGACCCCGCGCGGCACGTTCGAGCTGAAGCATTTCTTCGCCGTGCGGCTGGAAGGCGCCAGCGTGTCCGGCCCGGCCGTGCGCGCCATGGTGCGCCGCCTGATCGACGCCGAACCGGCCGGCAAGCCGCTGGCCGACGAGGCGATCGCCGGCCTGCTGGCCCGCCAGGGCATCCACATCGCCCGCCGGACCGTGGCCAAGTACCGGGAACAGCTCGATATCGCTCCCGCCCGGGAACGCCGACGCGCTACCGTATCGGTCTTGGCCAAGGCCGGATAACGGAGCGCGACCGCAATGAGCAAGATCACCGTACTGCTGGTGGACGACCACGAAGGTTTCATCAACGCCGCCCTGCGCCACCTGCGCAAGGTGGAGTGGCTGGACATCGTGGGCCGCGCCGGCAATGGCCTGGAGGCCATCGAACGTTCCGAGACCCTGCGTCCGGACGTGGTGCTGATGGACCTGGCCATGCCCGAGATGGGCGGCCTGCAGGCCACCCGCCTGATCAAGACGCAGGACGCACCGCCCTTCATCGTCATCGCCAGCCACTTCGACGACGCGGAACACCGCGAACATGCGATGCGCGCCGGCGCCGACGACTTCGTCAGCAAGCTTTCCTACATCCAGGAAGTCTTGCCCATCCTCGAAAAATTCAAAGACCGCCGCCATGAGTGAATCCCGCATCCTCGTCATCGACGCCGACGCCGCCCGTGCCGAACGCCTGGCCGGACTGCTCGAATTCATGGACCTGACACCCCGCTGGGTCTCCAGCGCCGGTGACGTGGATGTCCGCCGCGCGCGCCAGCACGACTGGCTGGCGGTGGTGGTCGGCTCGCTCGACGACCAGAAGGCCGCCGACACCTTCTTCGCCTGGCTGGGCAAGGCCGCCCTGCCGCCGCCGGTGCTGCTGCTGGAAGGCGACACCGCCGGCTTCGCCGCCGCGCATGGCCTGCACGAGGCCGGCGTGTGGCCGCTGGAAACCCCGATCCGCCACGCACAGCTGGAAGCCTGCCTGCGCCGCGCCAGCCTGAAGCGGCTGGACACCGAACACCAGGCGCAGCAGGTCACCACCCGCGGCCCGACCGGCAACAGCCCGGCCGTCACCCGCCTGCGCCGCATGATCGAGCAGGTCGCCGACTTCGACACCACCGTGCTGGTGCTGGGCGAATCCGGCACCGGCAAGGAAGTGGTGGCCCGCGCCATCCACGACCAGTCGCCGCGCCGCGACGGACCGTTCGTGGCCATCAACTGCGGCGCCATCCCGCCGGACCTGCTGGAAAGCGAACTCTTCGGCCACGAGAAGGGCGCCTTCACCGGCGCGCTGACCGCCCGCAAGGGCCGCTTCGAGATGGCCGAGGGCGGCACCCTGCTGCTGGACGAGATCGGCGACATGAGCCTGCCGATGCAGGTGAAGCTGTTGCGCGTGCTGCAGGAGCGCAGCTTCGAGCGCGTCGGCGGCAACCAGACCATCCGCTGCAACGTGCGCGTGATCGCCGCCACCCACCGCAACCTGGAAGCGCGCATCGCCGACGGCCACTTCCGCGAGGACCTGTTCTACCGCCTCAACGTGTTCCCCATCGAGATGCCGGCGCTGCGCGAACGCGCCGACGACCTGCCGGACCTGGTGATGACCATCGCCGCCCAGCTCTCGCGCACCGGCCGGGGCGAAGTGCGCTTCGCCAACGAGACCCTGCAGGCCCTGCGCCTGTACGCCTGGCCGGGCAATGTGCGCGAGCTGACCAACCTGGTCGAGCGGCTGGCCGTGCTGCATCCCGGCGGCCTGGTCCGCGTGGCCGACCTGCCCAAGCGCTACCAGCCGGAAGGCGCGGACGCGCCGGCGGTGGACGCGCCCGCCGCGGTCGCCGCCGCACCCGCCGTCGCCGCGCCGCTGCCGTCGGCCATCGTCGCCGCCGCCGTGTCGCCGCCCGACCGCCTGCCGGAAGCCGGCATCGACCTGCGCGAACACATCGCCCAGATCGAGCTGAACCTGATCCGCGACGCGCTGGACCGCGCCGGTGGCGTGGTCGCGCATGCGGCCCAGCTGCTCGGCCTGCGCCGCACCACGCTGGTGGAAAAGCTGCGCAAGTACGGCATCGAGCGCGAGGACGTCGCGCTGGCGACGGAAAACTGACTGGGCACGGGCGCGGTTTCCGGCACGGGTCTTGCAATTGATCAGGCAAGACACCCCGACGACCGAAGCACCCGCCCATGTCCGACGTCTCCTCCATCCTCTCGCAGATCCGCAGTTACCAGCACCAGGTCGGTACGCGCGCGCTGGAGCCGATGCCCAACCCCGGCGCGTTCACGCCCAACCGGGTGGGACTGGAGCAGCCGGGCGTCAAGGCGCCGAGCTTCGGCGACACGCTGCAGAACGCGCTGGAAGGCGTGAACAATGCCCAGAAGACGTCCGGCGCCCTGGCGCAGGCCTTCGAGCTGGGCGATCCGCGCGCCGACCTGGCGCGGGTGATGGTGGCCGCGCAGCAGTCGCAGGTCGCCTTCCGCGCCACCGTGGAAGTGCGCAACCGGCTGGTGCAGGCCTACCAGGACGTCATGAACATGCCGCTGTAAGGCGGCCCCACCTTCCTACCTAGAACCGAACCGCAACCATGGCCCTCACGCTGTCCAAGGAAGCCCTGAAGGAATCGCTGACCGCCGACAAGGCCGGTGCGGCGCTGACCAAGATCCAGGACGCGCGCGTGTTCAAGCAGATGGGCACGCTGCTGCTGATAGCCGGCGCCGTGGCCGTCGGCATGATGGTGTTCTTCTGGTCGCAGAAGCCGGCCTACACCCCGCTCTACACCGGCCTGGACGCCAAGGCGACCGCCGAAGCCACCGACATGCTGCGCGCGGCGCAGATCCCGTTCCAGCTGGACCAGGCCAGCGGCGCGATCTCCGTGCCCGAGGAAAACCTGCACGACGCGCGGCTGAAACTGGCCGGCGCCGGCCTGGCCGAAAGCGGACGCCTCGGGTTCGAGATGATGGAGCGCGATCCGGGCTTCGGCGTCAGCCAGTTCGTCGAGAACGCGCGCTACCAGCACGCGCTGGAAACGGAATTGGTCCGCACCATCACCACGCTGCGCCCGGTGCGCGACGCGCGCGTGCACCTGGCCATCCCCAAGCCGTCCGCCTTCACCCGCCAGCGCGAGGTCGCCAGCGCGTCGGTGGTGCTGGACCTGCGCTCGGGCACGATGCTGGAACGCAACCAGGTGGATGCGATCGTCCACCTGGTGTCGTCGTCGATCCCCGACCTGGCGCCGGAGCGCGTCACCGTGGTCGACCAGAGCGGCCGCATGCTGACCATCAGCGACCCGAACAGCGAGGCCGCGCTGAACGCCGCCCAGTTCGAGCGCGTGCGCAAGCTGGAGACCTCGTTCAACGACCGCATCCGCGAACTGCTGGAGCCGCTGACCGGTCCCGGCCGCGTCAATGCCGAAGTCGCGGTGGACATGGACTTCTCGGTCACCGAGGAGGCGCGCGAGACCTTCGCCAACGACCCGGCCAAGATCCGCAGCGAGCAGGTCAGCCAGAACACCGTCGCCGGCACCGGCCCCGAAGGCGTGCCCGGCGCCACCAGCAACACGCCGCCCGGCCCCAACGCCGCCGCCGCGCCCAATCCCGCCGCCCCGGTGGAAACCGCCAGCAGCGCGACGCGCAACTTCGAGATGGACCGCACGCTGCAGCACACACGCCAGCCGGCCGGCCGCGTGCGCCGCGTCACCGCCGCCGTGCTGGTCGACCACGTGCCGCGCACGGGCGAGAACGGCAAGGTGGTCATGACCGCGCTCGACGCCGCCACGCTGACCCGCATCGAGGCGCTGGTGAAGGAAGCCGTCGGCTTCGACGCCGCCCGCGGCGACTCGGTGTCGGTGATGAACGCCCCGTTCGTGCGCGAGACCGAAGCGCCGGTCGACGTGCCGTTCTGGGAAAGCCCGTGGCTGCACAATCCGATGGTGCGCGACATCGCGCGCTACGGCCTGGGCGCGCTGGTGGTCATCGTGCTGCTGTTCGGCGTGCTGCGCCCGGCCATGCGCCAGATCATCAGCCCGGCGGCCCGGCAGAAACGTGAGGACGAGGACGGCATCGACGTCAGCGTCGTGGACGAGGACGGCGACGACGGCGTGGTCGCCACGCTGTCGCACGACCAGCTGCCGCCGATGCGCGCCCTGCCCTCCGATGCGTACGAAGACCGCCTCCGCCAGGCGCGCGAAGCGGTGAAGACCGACTCCAAGCAGGTCGCGCAAGTGGTCAAGGACTGGGTGGCCAACGATGAATAACGCACCGGACACCGCACTCACCGGCGTGCAGCGCGCCGCCGTGCTGCTGCTCTCCCTCGGCGAGGAAGACGCCGCCGAGGTGCTCAAGCACATGAACGCGAAGGAGGTGCAGAAGCTCGGCATCGCCATGGCCACCATCTCCGGCATCAGCCGCGAGCAGGTGATGCAGGTGATGGCCACCTTCGGCGAAGCGCTGGACAAGCAGACCTCGCTGGGCATGGGCGCCGACGACTACGTGCGCAAGGTGCTGGTGCAGGCGCTGGGCGAGGACAAGGCCGGCGGCCTGATCGACCGCATCCTGCTGGGCCGCAACACCACCGGCCTGGACACGCTGAAGTGGATGGACCCACGCGCGATCGCCGACCTGGTGCGCAACGAGCATCCGCAGATCATCGCCATCGTGCTGGCCCACCTGGACAGCGACCAGGCCGCGGACACGCTGAAGCTGCTGCCCGAGCGCACCCGCACCGACGTACTGCTGCGCATCGCCACGCTGGACGGCATTCCGCCCAACGCGCTGAACGAGCTCAACGAGATCATGGAACGCCAGTTCGCCGGCAACCAGAACCTCAAGGCCTCCAGCATCGGCGGCGTGAAGGTGGCGGCCAACATCCTCAACTTCATGGACTCCGGGCAGGACCAGGTAATCCTGGGCAGCATCACCCAGGTCGACGCCGACCTGGGCGCGCGCATCCAGGACCTGATGTTCGTGTTCGACAACCTGGCCGACCTGGGCGACCGCGAACTGCAGGCCCTGTTGCGCGAAGTGCCCAACGACCGACTCGGCCTGGCCCTGCGCGGCGCCGACGCCAAGGTGAAGGAAAAGATCACCCGCAACATGTCCCAGCGCGCCGCGCAGATCCTGCTGGAAGACATGGAAGCGCGCGGCCCCGTGCGCCTGTCGGACGTGGAAGGCGCGCAGAAGGAAATCCTCGCCATCGTCCGCCGGCTGGCTGACCAGGGCGTCATCGCCCTCACCGCCAGCGCCGAGGAAATGGTATGAGCGCGCCCTCGCCGCTGCGCTGGATGCCGGCCCCCCTCGACGTGGTGGTCAGCGACGCGCCGGTCGAACAGGACGCGCCCGCGCCGGTGCCGCCGACGCTGGAAGAGATCCAGGCCATCCAGGACGCCGCCTACCGCGAAGGCCTGGAACGCGGCCTCGCCGAAGGGCATGCCGAAGGCTTCGGCCAGGGCCAGGCCGAAGTGCGCCGGCTCGCCGCGCAGATGGAAGGCATCCTCGACAACTTCTCGCGGCCGCTCGACCGGCTGGAGAACGAAGTGGTCGCCGCGCTGTCCGAACTGGCCGTGCGCATCGCCGGCGCGCTGGTCGGCCGCGCCTACCAGACCGATCCGGTCCTGCTGCAGGAACTGGCCACCTCCGCGCTCGATGCCGTGGGCGGTTCGCAGCGCGAGGTCGAGCTGCGCCTGCACCCGGACGACATCGCCGCGGTGACGCCGGTGCTGGCGATGACCGCGCACACCCGCCTGACCGCGGACACCTCGCTCAGCCGCGGCGACCTGCGCGTGCACGCCGAGAGCGTGCGCATCGACGGCACCCTGGAAGCCCGCCTGCGCGGCGCGCTGGATACCGTCCTCAACCGCGGTGCACGCACATGAGTGCGCAACCGCTGGAGTGGCTGACCGCGCGCGACCTGCGCCTGTCCACGCGGCTGTCGCAGATCAATCCCGACCTCGGCGGCCACGGCCTGATCCGCGAAGGCATCCTGCGCCGCGCCGTCGGCCTGACCCTGGAAGCGATCGGCTGCGAAGCCCCGATGGGCGCCACCTGCAAGGTGGAAGTCGTCGACGGTGGCTGGGTGGATGCGGAAGTGGTCGGTTTCTCGGGCGAACGCACCTACCTGATGCCCAGCGCCGAGCTGCACGGCCTGCTGCCGAACGCGCGCGTGGTGCCCTCGCGCCGCCGTGGCGGCGTGGAAGTCGGCGAAGGCCTGCTGGGCCGCGTGATCGACAGCGACGGCGTGCCGCTCGACGGCCGCGGCCCGATCCGCGCCGAAGGCAGCGTCAGCCTGGCCGGCATCGCGATCAATCCGCTGTCGCGCGAACCGATCACCCAACCGCTGGACGTCGGCGTGCGCGCGATCAATGCGCTGCTGCCGATCGGCCGCGGCCAGCGCGTCGGCCTGTTCGCCGGCTCGGGCGTCGGCAAGTCCACGCTGCTGGGCATGATGACCCGCTACACCGCCGCCGACGTCATTGTCGTCGGCCTGATCGGCGAACGCGGTCGCGAAGTGCGCGATTTCGTCGAGACCACCCTGGGTCCGTCCGGCCTGGCGCGCGCGGTGGTCGTGGCCAGTCCCGCCGACCGGCCGCCGCTGGCGCGCCTGCAGGGCGCGTATCGCGCCACCGCCATCGCCGAGTGGTTCCGCGACCAGGGCCTCAACGTGCTGCTGCTGATGGATTCGCTGACGCGTTTCGCGCAGGCGCAGCGCGAGATCGGCCTGTCGGTCGGCGAGCCGCCGACCACGCGCGGCTATCCGCCGTCGGTGTTCGCGCGCCTGCCGGCGCTGGTGGAGCGCGCGGGCAACGGCGCCAAGGGCCGTGGTTCGATCACCGCCTTCTACACCGTGCTGACCGAGGGCGACGATCCGCAGGATCCGATCGCCGACGCCGCGCGTGCCATCCTCGACGGCCACATCCTGCTGTCGCGCCGTGTCGCAGACGCAGGCCTGTACCCGGCCATCGATGTCGAATCCTCGGTCAGCCGCGTGGTCACCGAGATCGCCGACGAGACCTGGCGCGACCGCATCCGCAAGCTCAAGCGGCTGCTGTCGGCCTACAACAGCAACCGCGACCTGATCGCCATCGGCGCCTACCAGCGCGGCAACGATCCGACCGTGGACGAAGCGCTGGGACGCTGGCCGGAGATCGTCGAGTTCCTCGGCCAGGACGTGGCCCGCGCCGCCGACCTGCCGAGCAGCCGCGCCGCCCTGGAATCCCTGATCCAACGCAACCTCGCCGCCGGCATCCCGATGCCGCCCGGCCTGCAGTAACGCCAAGGAACCCCACGATGATGCAGTCCCGCCGAATCGACCCGCTGCTGCGCCGCGCCCAGGAGCACGAGGATTCCGTCGCCCGCGAGCTGGCCGAGCGCCAGAACACGCTCGCCCAGCACGAGTCGCGGCTGGAGGAACTGCGCCGGTACGCCGAGGACTACGCCAACAGCCAGATGGCCGCCACCAGTCCGGCGCAGCTGGCCAACCGTCGCGCGTTCCTCGAGCGCATCGACCAGGCGCTCAAGCAGCAGTTGCAGAACGTGGACCGCAGCCGCGCCAGCGTGGACATCGAACGCGACCGCCTGCTGCTGGCCAGCCGCGACAAGCAGGTGCTGGAACAGCTGGCCGCCAGCTACCGCGTGCAGGAAAAACTCATCGTCGACCGCCGCGACCAGCGCGAGATGGATGACGTCGGCGCGCGTCGCGCCCGCCTGGCTGCGACCGCCCGCGAGAACGAGGACGCCTGATGCCGTCGCCGACGTCCGCGCTGAACTTCGCCATGAAGGCGCCGTCTCCGTCGACGGCGTCGGCCATCCCTGCCGACACGAACGAGGCGCCTGCGAAGAAGCCGGCGTTCGACGACATGGTGCGTCGTCCTGCCAGGCGCGATGATGCGGCGCGTGCACCGGACGCGCGCACCGCCGAAGCCAAGGAGCCCGTCCGGCAGCGCCCGGACAAGGCGGTCGCCGGCAGGCAGGACGAGGCGGCACGCGCCTCCGCCGAGGACGACACGCCCGACGACGCCACGGTGGCGTCGCTGGTACCGCCGATCCTGATGGAACTGCCTCCGCTCCAGCCGGCGCTGGCTGCGGATGCGACCGCCACCATGCTCACCGATCCGCTCGGCCATCTCCTGCTCGCTGGCGCGCAGCCCGCGGCCAACGCGCCGCTTCCCGCCGATGCGCTGCTGGCCGGCGGTCGCGCCGCGATCCCGGCCACGTTGCCGGGCGCGATCGCGACGGGCCCGGCGGCCGATGCAGGCCAGACCGTCGCCCCCGGGACGACCGCGACGCCGGCCGCTGCCACGACCGACGCCAAGGCGCCGCTGCAGAACCTGCTGTCCTTCGCGACGCACCTGGCCACGGGCCAGGTCGCCGCCGCCGTGCCCGAGGCGATCACCCTGGGACGCGACCTGGTCGACGCCTTCCGCAGCGACGACGGCGACACCGCCGTGCCGACCGGCACCCTGCTGGCCGGCGTCGGCGCGTCGAACCAGGCGCTCGGCCTGTCGCGCACCGACACCGTCAACGCGATGGACGCGCCAAGCGCCGACCTGCATGGCGGTCACTTCGACGAGGACATCGGCGACGCCGTGCGCTGGATGGCCGACCAGAAGATCGGCCACGCCCACATCAAGGTCACCCCGAACGACCTGGGCACGGTGGAAATCCGGCTGCGCCTGGAAGGCGACCGCGTCCACGCCGACTTCTCCAGCGCCCAGGCCGAGGTCCGCCAGGCACTGGAAAGCAGCCTGCCGCGCCTGCGCGACATGCTGGGCCAGCAGGGCTTCCAGCTGGCGCATGCCGACGTGGGACAGCAGCAGTCACCGCCGTCGAAGGGCGGCGGTTCGCAGCACGGCGAAGGCGGGCCCGACGCCGGCGAACCCGCCGTCGAGGCGCCCCGCACCGTCCGCATGACCGCCCGCGGCCTGGTCGACGCTTACGCCTGACGGGCTACCCGGGTACCCGGCGAACTCCTGTGGGAGCGACGTAAGTCGCGAACGCGGACCGTCGGCACCCGGAACCCCTGCCACTTGGCGCGATCGACCAGGGCAGCCCCAGTGGGCAGCCGTCCTGATCCTTCATCGCGACTGACGTCGCTCCCACACCGGGAGTCCCCGCCGCCGCAGGCTCCCCGTCAAAACCCCGTCGGCTTCCCGCCCCCGTCACGGCACACCGCTTGCATCCCCTGGATCGACCCCTCAGGAGATCCCGCGCCGTGGCAGCCGCCGACAAGAACGCAAGCAAATCCAAGGCCGACAAGGGCGACAAGCCCAAGGGCGGCAAGTCGCTGCTGACCATCGGGCTGGTGGCGGTGATCGCGGCCGGCGCGGCAGGCGGCGGTGCGTGGTACTTCGCCAGCCACGGCACGAAGGAAGAGAAGGCCGACGCGCCGCAGGCCAAGAAGCCGGGCGAAGTGCCCGCGCCCGCCCAGTACTTCGCGCTGGAACCGCCGTTCGTCGTCAACCTCGTCGGCGAGACGGGCGGCGCCCGCTACCTGCAGGTGGAAGTGCAGCTGATGACGCGCGATCCCGAGGCGATGACCGCCATCCAGCTGCATGCGCCGGCCATCCGCGCGCGCCTGCTGATGCTGTTCGCGCAGCAGGACGCCGCCAGCCTGATGTCGCGCGAAGGCAAGGAGCGCCTGCAGAACGCCGCCCTCGGCGAAGTGAAGGCACTGATGGTGGCCGAGACCGGCAAGCCCAGCGCCGAGTCGATCCTCTTCACCAGCTTCGTGATGCAGTGACGGACGCCTGCCGCCATGACCAGTGACCTGCTGTCGCAAGACGAGATCGACGCCCTGCTCAACGGCGTCGACTCCGGCGTCATCGAGACCGAGGAACCGCCGCAGGACCCGACGGTGGCGCGGACCTACGATTTCGCCAGCCAGGACCGCATCGTCCGCGGACGCCTGCCGACGCTGGAGATGATCAACGAGCGCTTCGTGCGCACGTGGCGGATCGGCCTGTTCAACCTGCTGCGCCGCTCCGCCGAGCTGTCGGTGCGGGGCATCGAGACCATCAAGTTCAGCGACTACCTGCATTCGCTGTACGTGCCCACCAACCTCAACCTGGTGAAGTTCAAGCCGCTGCGCGGCGTCGGCCTGATCGTGTTCGAGCCGAAGCTGGTGTTCACGATGGTGGACAACTTCTTCGGCGGCGACGGCCGCTACCCGGCCAAGATCGAAGGCCGCGAGTTTACCGCCACCGAGATGCGCGTGATCCAGCTGCTGCTGAAGCAGACCTTCGCCGACCTGATCGATGCGTGGGCGCCGGTGATGCCGGTGGATTTCGAGTACATCACCAGCGAGGTCAATCCGCACTTCGCCAACATCGTCAGCCCGCGCGAATACGTGGTGGTCAGCCGCTTCCACGTGGAGCTCGACGGCGGTGGCGGCGACCTGCACGTGACCCTGCCCTACTCCATGCTGGAACCGATCCGCGAGCTGCTGGACGCCGGCATCCAGTCCGACCGCGTGCACGACGACGACAGCTTCCGCGTGACCCTGCACGAGCAGTTGCGCGGCGCCGAAGTCACCGTGTCCAGCGTACTGGCGGAGAAGCGCATCAACCTGCGCGAGCTGACCCGCCTGAAGGTCGGCGACATCCTGCCGATCGACCTGCCCAAGTCGGTGCCGGTCTGCGTGGAGCAGGTGCCCGTGTTCACCGGCGAATTCGGCATCTCCAACGGCCAGAACGCCGTGAAGATCACCGCCCACCATCCGCCCGGCAGCCGCCACCAGCCCGCCCCGCCCCGCCACGCCCTCGCACCCGTCGCCTTCCAGGACGCCACACCATGATCCCCGAGAACGAAGAAGCCCTCGCCACCGCCTTCGGCGACACCGAGCTCGCCGGCCATCCCGCGCCGGCCGCCCACGAGGCCGACATGAGTCTGGACGTCATCCTCGACGTGCCGGTGACGCTGTCGCTGGAAGTCGGGCGCACGCGCATGCCGATACGCAACCTGCTGCAGCTCAACCAGGGCTCGGTGGTGGAACTGGAGCGCGGCGCCGGCGATCCGCTGGACGTGTTCGTCAACGGCACGCTGATCGCACATGGCGAAGTGGTGGTGGTGAATGACCGCTTCGGTGTGCGGCTGACCGACGTGGTCAGCCCCAGCGAACGCATCCGCCGCCTGCGCTGAGCCGATCGCCATGCACGCCTTCGCCCTGCTCGCCTCCGCCGCCGCACCCGCGCAGAAGATCGGCCAGCATGCCCCTTCCACGCCCGGCATCGGCGGTGCGCTGGTCGGGCTGATCCTGGTACTGGGCCTGATCCTTGGCCTGGCCTGGCTGCTCAAGCGCATGCCGGGCACGGGCGTCGGCATACGTCCCAGCGAACAGCTGCGCGTGGTGTCGATGCTGTCGGTCGGCGCCAAGGAGCGCGTGATGGTGATCGAGGTCGGCAAGGAGCAGTTGCTGATCGGCGTGACCGCCGGCGGCATCACCGCGCTGCACACGCTGCCCGAACCCCTGGTCGTCGCGCCCGCGCCGACGATGCCCAACTTCGCCGAACTGCTGGCCAAGCGCCTGCGCAAAGAGTCCTGAGATGCGTCGTTTCGTCCTTTCCCTGATCTGCCTGCTCTGGCTGGCCGCGCCGACGCTGGCGTTCGCGCAGGCGGCCACAGTGCCTGACCCGGCACCCGTGGCGGCACCGGCGGCGCCTTCCGCGCCGACCGCGCCCGCGTTGCCGACCCTGCCCAAGGTCAACGTCGGCCAGGTCGGCGACAACACCGTCAGCCTGCCGCTGCAGACTCTGCTGCTGATGACGGCGATCACGCTGATCCCGTCCGCGCTGCTGGCGATGACGGCGTTCACCCGCATCATCATCGTGCTGGGCCTGTTGCGGCAGGCGCTCGGCACCGGCCAGACGCCGTCCAATCAGGTGCTGGTGGGCCTGGCGCTGTTCCTCACCATGCTGGTGATGATGCCGGTCGGCGAGAAGGCGTGGGCGCAGGGCATGGCGCCGTACCTCAACGGCCAGATCGATTTCTCCACCGCCTGGACGCTGACCACCGGCCCGCTGCGCGACTTCATGCTGGCGCAGGTGCGCGAAACCGACCTGATGACGTTCGCCGGCCTGGCCGGACACGGCAGCTACACCGGTCCCGACGCCGTGCCGTTCCCGATCGTCGTCGCCTCCTTCATCACCAGCGAACTGAAGACCGCGTTCGAGATCGGCTTCCTGATCTTCATCCCGTTCGTGATCATCGACCTGGTGGTCGCCAGCGTGCTGATGTCGATGGGCATGATGATGTTGTCGCCGATGCTGGTGTCCGCGCCGTTCAAGATCCTGCTGTTCGTGCTGGTCGACGGCTGGGTGCTGATCGTCGGCTCGCTGGCGGCGAGCTTCAATTGAGGCTGTGATTGGTGATGCGTGATTCGTGATGGGTGATTGGAAGAATCAAAAGCCAATCTACGGATAGCACTCCGGTCTCTTCACGAATCACGAATCACCAATCACCCATCACAAATCACGAATCACGAATCACGAATCACGGTCATCCCATGAGCCCCGAAACCGCCCTCACCGAACTTCGCGATGGTCTGGAAATCGCCCTCTGGGTCGGTGGCCCGCTGCTGCTCGTCGTCCTGGTGGTCGGCGTGGTGATCGGCGTGATCCAGGCCGCCACCCAGCTCAACGAGCCGACCATCGCCTTCGTCGCCAAGGCCATCGCGCTGACTGCCGCCCTGTTCGCCACCGGCAGCTACCTGCTGGGCGTACTGGTGGAATACACCACGGCGCTGTTCCAGCGGCTGCCGCATTTGATCGGCTGACGCCGACGGGATTCGGGAGACGGGATTCGGGATTGGGCAACAGCACGACCCTGCCGCCCTCATCGATCCCACCCCTCCAACGAATCTCCAATCCCGACTCCCGAATCCCCGCCCCCATGGATCCAGCTACCCAGATGGTGATCGACGGCCAGCAGGCCTTCGGGATGATCAACGCCATCCTGTGGACCATGCTGCGCACGGGTGCGCTGCTGATGGCGGCGCCGCTGATCGGCACGCGCGCGGTGTCGGTGCGGGTGCGCGTCATCATCGCCGGCGCGCTGGCGATGGCGCTAGCCCCGCTGTTGCCGGGCACACCCGACCGCATCGCCTTCGACGCCAGCACCGTGCTGAACGTGGCGCGCGAACTCGCCGTCGGCGCGAGCATGGGCTTCATGCTGCGCCTGGCCTTCGAGGCCGGCGCGATGGCGGGCGAACTGATCTCGCAGGGCACCGGCCTGGCCTTCGCGCAGATGTCGGACCCGTTGCGCGGGGTGAACTCCGGCGTCGTCGGCCAGTGGTTCTACCTGGCCTTCGGTCTGCTGTTCTTCACCGCCAATGGCCACCTGGCGCTGGTGTCGCTGCTGGTGGACAGCTACCGCTCGCTGCCCATCGGTACGGCGCTGCCCGATGTGCAGCAGATGCTGGAGGTGGCGCCGATGCTGTTCACCCACATCCTGCGCGCGGCGGTGGGGCTGGCGCTTCCGGTGATGGTGGCCATGCTGGCGGTGAACCTGGCCTTCGGCGTGCTGGGGCGTGCCGCGCCGGCGCTCAACCCGATCCAGCTGGGCCTGCCCACCGCGCTGCTGCTGGGCCTGTTCCTGCTGGCGTTGCTGGCCGGCGAACTGGGGCCGCCGGTGCAACGGATCTTCGACCTGTCGTTCGACGCCGCGCGCCGCATCACGGCCTGAGCCCGCGGAAGTCACGTTCGTGAAACGGTGCCGAAGCGCACAGTTGAAGCACATCGCGCGCCCTTATCACATCAAACTGCGTCGCCGGTTCCACTAAATGCATGAAGTTGTGCAGAATGGGGGCAAGGGAGCTGCCGCATACGCCTGCGCATGGAGCGGAACACCGCCGTCCCACGCCGGTATCGCTCCCGCCGCACACCGGAGATTGCCGTGAACCATAGCCAGACCCACAAGCGACGTACCAGCCAGGAAACACGGGAAGCCGTGCTGGCGGCCGCCCGCCGGCTGTTCTTCACCAAGGGCTTCGACCAGACCACGCTGATGGACCTGGGCGAGGAAACCGGACTCAGCGCGCGCGGCGTGATCCTGCACTTCGAGACCAAGGCCGACATCATCGCCACCCTGCTGATCCGCGATTACACCGCGCGGCGGGCACCGATGGTGGAGCGTCCGCAGGGTTCCACGCATGCGCAGCGTATTCTGGATTTCTATTTCTGGATGGCGCGCGAAGACGCCGCCAACTTCATCGCCTTCCCCGCACTCTGGAGCGTGTCGGCGCGCTGGTCGCCGACCGTCGAGGCCGAAATGAACACCGCACTGCGCCGCATGCGCGAACCGGTGCGGCTGGAACTGAGCCGCGGCATGGGCGCCGGTGAATTCCGCGGCGTCGACATCCAGCATGCAGACGAGATGATCTGGCAGAGCTACCAGCACGGCCTGCGTGCCGTGTCCGTCAACGGCGGCACCCCGGCCATGGCCGTGCCGCAGGTGTTCAAGACGCTGGAAGCGCTGTCGGCCTGAGGCCGCCCCGCGCCGGATCGCACATACGAAAACGGCCTCCTGACGGAGGCCGTTCTGCGTTGCGGCCGACGGCGCTCAGTTGCGTCCGTTGCCCTTGCCGTTGTTGCCCTTGTTGCCGTGGCCCGGGCCCTTGCCGCCGTTGCCGTTGCCGTTGCCCTTGCCGCTGTTGCCCGGGCCCGCGTGCGCCGGCTTGCCACCAGGGCCCGCCTTGCCATGGCCGGGACCATGCTTGGACCAGTCCACGGCGACGCGCTGGTCGATGCGGATCGGATAGCCCCAGCGATCGTAGGTGCCGACCGCGCCGTTCTTCAGCGCATGGAACGCGGGCGAGCCGGGCTTGATGCCCATCTGCTTGGCCAGGTTGCCCCAGCCGATGCCGGGATTGCGCTCGTAACGCTGCACCACCTCGAGGCAGGGAATGCCCAACGCGCGCGCAATGGAACAGGCGAAGTAGACATCGCCGGGCGCCCAGCCACGGCGGTCCAGCAGATCGAGCACCAGCGAGCGCGGCGCGCCGTAGTGACCGGTCATCTCGGACACGAACGGATCGCGGTACCGGCGCCCGTAATCGTTGATCTCGCCCAGGCGCGTATCGACCCAGACATCGCCGGTGCGGATGTCGTAACCCACCGTCTGCGCATGCGCGGGCATGGCCGATGCCACGGCCAAACCCAGCGATGCCGACATCACGGCCGTCTTCAGTGCCTTCATGTCCCGTCTCCTCCGATGCGGTGGCGGAAGTCTTGGGATGGCCGACTGAACGCGCAGTGACGGCGCAGGCGTACCGGCAGCGGAGAAGCACGCCGCGCACGATGCACAAGCAAGCGTGACGGCCATCACTCCCGCCCTGCCGCGAGCGCCTACACTGCGCGGGGCGCCGACTGGCGTATCAACTTTCCGCCTTGAGTAACGCACCCGACGACGTCCCTTATCCGCATCCGCATCCGCATCCGGCGCTCAGGATGAAGCCGAAACTCCGCGACTTCCGTCTGGACATCATCGTGCTGCTGGCGTCCATCACGGCGCTGACCATCGCCGCGTTCGGCGTATACCGGCTGTGGCAGGGCAACGCGACGATGGCCGCATTCGATCTAGCGGTGGTGATCGCGGTCGCGGCGCCTGCGGTGTACGCATGGCGCACCGGCGACAGTCGCCGTGCCGGCAACGTCCTGGCCGTGCTCAATGCCTGCGCGACCTTCGGTGCATGCCTGATGATCGGCCACACCGCGCTCACGTGGACCTACCTGGTGCTGTTGACCAACTTCTTCATCGCCCATCGATGGATGGCGGTGGGCATCAACGCGGTGCTGATCGTCGGCATGCAGCTGATTCCCGGCTTCTTCCACGATACGGTGCACGCGCTCTCGGTCTTGGTCAGCGCCAGCCTGGTCACCGGATTCTCGCTGATCTTCGCCGCACGCACGCAGGACGACCGCGACCAGCTGGAGCGGCTGGCGGCGATGGACGCGCTGACCGGCGTGCCCAACCGCCGCAGCATGGAACGCGCGCTCGCCGACGCCGTGGCGCGCTTCCAGCGCGGCGAGCGACGGTTCGGACTGGTCGTGCTGGACCTGGACCACTTCAAGGACGTCAACGACCAGTACGGCCACGCCGCCGGCGACGTCGCCATCGCCGACCTCGCCTCGATCCTGCGCTTCGAGATGCGCCGCAACGACCAGGTGTTCCGCTTCGGCGGCGAGGAGTTCGTGACCCTGCTCGAAGTCGACAGCACCGAGGACCTGGAAGCGGCGGCCGAGCGCCTGCGCAAGGCCGTGCGCGGCGCCCTGCGCGGCCCGGGTGGACGCATCACCATCTCGCTCGGCGCGGCCCTGCTGCGCGAACAGGAAAAGACCTGGCACGACTGGTTCTCGCGCGCCGACGCCGCGCTGTACCGCGCCAAATCGGCCGGCCGCGACAGCTACGTGATCGCGGACGACCTGTTCTAGCCGCAGCAAGGCCGCAGGCAGTACTCCGCCACCGTCGTCCCGGCGAACGCCGGGACCCATCTTGCTTTTGGTCAACGAAGGCCGGCCCTGACGGGCAATGGATTCCAGCGTGCGCTGGAATGACGGGCCAGGCCTTCACTCACCTCCTCCACCGTCGTCCCAGCGAACGCTGGGACCCATTTTGCTTTTGCTCAATGAAGGCCGGCACTCACGGGCAATGGATTCCGGCGTGCGCTGGAATGACGGGGTGAGGCTCCCGGTACGAGCGAATGTATCCACGCCGGGTTCCCGCCCCCGACTGGAACAGGTCTTGCAGCGCACCGTCCGACCCCGTCGGAAACACGCCATGTCTGAGCAGGACGAAAGCGGCGAACGCACTGAATTACCCACCGAGAAACGCCTTCGCGAGGCGCGCGAGCAGGGCAACATCCCGCGTTCGCGCGAGCTGGCGACGGCGGCGGTGTTCGGCGCGGGCGTGCTGGCGATCGTCGGCATGGGGCCCGGTCTGGCGCGTAATGCGCTGGGCTGGATGAAGATCGCGCTGACGCCGGACCCCCTGCTGATGCGCCAGCCCGACCAGGTGTTCGGGTATGTCGGCCTGATGATGCTCAAGCTGCTGGCCGCGATCGCGCCGGTGGCGGGCATCTGCGTGCTGGCCGGCCTGGCGGCGCCGGCCCTGATGAGCGGCCTGCAGTTCTCGCAGAAGTCCCTGATGCCCGACTTCAAGCGGCTCAACCCCGCCAGCGGCCTCAAGCGCCTGTATGGCCCGGAGGGCCTGGCCGAGCTGCTGAAGTCGCTGCTGCGCGTGGCGCTGATCGGTGGCGCGGCGGCGATCTGCCTGAAGCTGGGGCTGGATCCCCTGCGCGAACTGCTGACCATGCCGCTGGAACAGGCGGTGCGCAGCGGCCTGAAGTTCACCAGCACGCTGCTGCTGGCCACCACGGGCGGCCTGATCCTGCTGGCGGCCATCGACGCGCCGTACCAGAAATGGAACTGGCTGCGGAAGCTGAAGATGACGCGCAAGGAGCTGCGCGACGAGATGAAGGAAAGCGAGGGCAGCCCGGAAGTGAAGGGCCGCATCCGCCAGTTGCAGCACCAGATGTCGCAGCGGCGGATGATGGAGGAGGTCCCGACCGCCGACGTGATCGTGGTCAACCCGACCCACTACGCCGTGGCGCTGAAGTACAAGGCCGGCCAGATGGGCGCCCCCACGGTCGTGGCCAAGGGCGTGGACGAACTGGCCCTGCGCATCCGCGAGGTCGCCGACGCGCACCGCATCGCCATCGTCTCCGCGCCGCCGTTGGCACGCGCCTTGTATCGGGAAGGCCAGCTTGGCCGGGAAATCCCCGTGAGAATGTACGCCGCCGTCGCCCAGATCCTCTCCTACGTCTACCAGTTGCGCGCCTGGCGCGTGGGCGAAGCCCCGCTGCCCGACCAGCCGACCGTCGACATCGATGAGCACGGAGGCAAGGCATGAGCGCGCAACCGGCCGGCGGCATGCGCTGGATGGACATGCTGAAGAACGGCCTGGGCGCGCCGCTGGTGGTGCTGGCACTGCTGGCCATGATCGTGGTGCCGCTGGCGCCGCCGGTGCTGGACGCGCTCTTCAGCTTCAACATCGCCATCTCGCTGGTGGTGCTGCTGGCGGTGATCTACGTGAAGCGCCCGCTGGACTTCACGATCTTCCCGATCATCCTGCTGATGACCACCATGCTGCGGCTGGCGCTGAACGTGGCGTCCACCCGCGTGATCCTGCTCAACGGCCAGGACGGCCACGACGCCGCCGGCAAGGTCATCGCCGCGTTCGGCGAGTTCGTGGTGGGGGGCAACTACGCCGTCGGCATAGTGGTGTTCGCCATCCTGACCATCATCAACTTCGTGGTCATCACCAAGGGCGCGGGCCGCATCGCCGAAGTGTCGGCCCGCTTCATCCTGGACGCGATGCCCGGCAAGCAGATGGCCATCGACGCCGACCTCAACGCCGGCGTGCTGACCCGCGAGGAAGCCAAGGCCCGCCGCGAGGAAGTGCGCGCGGAAGCCGACTTCTACGGCTCGATGGACGGCGCCAACAAGTTCATCCGCGGCGACGCCATCGCCGGCATCCTGATCCTGTTCATCAACCTCATCGGCGGGTTCGCCGTGGGCATGTTCCAGCACGGCATGCCGGCGGCCGAAGCGGCCTCGACCTATACGCTGCTGTCGATCGGCGACGGCCTGGTGGCGCAGCTGCCGGCGCTGCTGGTGTCCTCGGCCGTGGCCATGCTGGTGACCCGCGCCTCGCGTTCGGAGGACATGGGCCAGGCCGTGATGGGCCAGGCCTTCGGCCAGCACAAGGCGCTGGCGGTGGCGGCCGGCGTGCTGGGCCTGGTCGGGCTGGTGCCCGGCATGCCCAACGTCGCCTTTTTGACGCTGGCCGCCGGCATCGGCTACCTGGCCTGGAAGATGTGGAAGCGGACCCAGGAAGGGCCCGATGCCGCAGCGGGCGACGTGCCCGCGCTGGCCGGCCCGGGCGCGGCGCCCGACCGCAACGCCGAACTGACCTGGGACGAACTGCGTCCGGTCGATCCGCTCGGCCTGGAGGTCGGTTACCGGCTCATTCCGCTGGTCGACAAGAACCAGGGCGGCGAGCTGATGTCGCGCATCAAGGCGGTGCGCCGCAAGCTGACCCAGGACCTGGGCTTCCTGGTGCCGCCGGTGCACATCCGCGACAACCTGGAGCTGCCGTCCAACGGGTATCGCCTGCTGGTGCATGGCGTGCCGGTGGCCTCGGCGGAGATCCATCCCGACCGCGAGCTGGCGCTCGACCCGGGCGGCGCCTTCGGCAGCATCGACGGCATTCCCGGCAAGGATCCGGCGTTCGGGCTGGATGCGGTGTGGATCCAGTCGCACCAGAAGGCCACGGCCGAATCGCTGGGCTATACCGTGGTCGATCCGGCCACGGTGATGGCCACCCACCTGTCGCACCTGGTGCGCGAACACGCCCCGGAACTGCTCGGCCACGAGGAGGTCCAGCAACTGTTGTCGCAGCTGGCCCGCAGCGCGCCGAAGCTGGTCGAGGACCTCACGCCGAAGGCGCTGCCGCTGGCCACCGTGGTGCGCGTGCTGCAGAACCTGCTGATCGAGCGCGTGCCGATCCGCCAGTTGCGCCGCATCGTCGAGGCCCTGGTCGAGTTCGCCCCGCAGAACGCCGATCCGGCCGCGCTCACCGCCGCCGTGCGCACCTCGCTGGGCCGTTTCATCGTGCAGGAGATCTCCGGCATGGCCCCGGAACTGCCCGTCTATACCTTGGCGCCGAGTCTGGAACGCGTCTTGCAGGACAGTACCCAGGGAACCGGCGCGGCGCTGGAACCTGGACTGGCCGAACGCCTGCACCAGAGCCTCGCCGACGTGGTGACCAAGCAGGAATCCCGCAGCGAGCCTGCGGTGGTGCTGGTACCGGGAACGGTCCGCGCCGCCCTCGCCCGCCTGGTCCGCCACAGCGTCCCCTCGCTGTCGGTGCTGGCCTACAGCGAGGTTCCCGAGGACAAGCGGTTGAAGCTGGTCGGGACGATTTCGTGATGTGTGATGGGTGATTCGTGATTCGCAAATGCGTGTCCCGGTATCTGGAGAGAACACCAATGAACTCAAGCATCAGTTCGACTCCGCGCCCGCGATTGCGTACCCGTCGGTTCGTTCGCTGTTGCTTCTACTTCGAATCACGAATCACCCATCACGAATCACAGCCTCTTTCGAATCACGAATCCCCAATCACCAATCCCGGCCCCTGACATGAAAATCAAACGCTTCGTCGCCCCCGACATGCGCACCGCCTTCGCGATGGTGCGGCAGGAACATGGTCCGGACGCGGTGATCCTGTCCAACCGGGTCACCGAGGACGGCGTCGAGATCGTCGCCGCCAGCAATTACGACGAAGCGCTGGTGCAGCGCACGCTGGAGGCGATGCGTCCGGCCGCGCCCACCGCGCCGCTGCATCCGCTGCTCGACCCGGCGCCCCAGGCACCGGCCGCCACTACGACGAACCTGTCCCCGGCCGAAGCCGCCGCCAGCTACTTCGCGCGTCGCCAGCCGGCGCCCGCTGCCGCACCGGCCGCCGCCCGCACCGATACCGCAAAGCCCGCCGTCGCGGTAGCGCCCGCCCCGGTCGCGCCACCGCGCGCACCGGCGATCGCCTCGCCCACCCCGGTCGCCGAGATGCCGGCGCCGGCCGTCCGCGACATGGCGCCGCAGCTGATCGAACCCGAGTCCTTCGCCGCCAAGCTGGCCGCCTGCCTGCCGGCCGCCCCCGCCAACGAACCCGTCGCCCGCATCGAGCCCGTCGTGGCTCCGCGCCGCCCGGCCGCGCCGCGCGCCGAGGTCGACGACACGCTGGATCTCGAGGCGCTGCTGCCGTCGATCGCGCCGCCGGTGTCGCTGCCCGAGCCCGAGCCGGCGCCGGTGGCCGCACTGCATGCCCACCGTGTCGTCGACGCCGTGCCGGCGCCCGCGCCCAGCGCGGTCACCGTGCCGACCCTGACCGTCGTCACCGACAACGCCGCCCAGGCGCGCGAGAGCGACGAGCAGCTGGTGCAGATGCGCGGCGAACTGGCCGCCATGCGCGAGATGATCGAACGCGAGATGCATCGCCTCACCGACGAGCGCCTGCGCGGTTCGCCGGTGCGCATGCAGGCGATGGAACTGATGGAGGACTACGGCTTCGACGCCGGCATCACCCGCGACATCGCCCTGCAGATCCCCGCCGACACCGAAGCGCACCGTGGCCGCGGGCTGATGCTGGGCCTGCTGTCGAAGAAGCTGCCGGTGCTGGACACCGACCTGCTGGAGACCGGCGGCGTGATCGCGCTGGTCGGCCCCACCGGTGCCGGCAAGACCACCACCATCGCCAAGCTGGCCGCCTGCTTCGCGCAGCGCCACAATCCGCGCGATGTCGCGCTGGTGACCACCGACACCCTGCGCGTCGGCGGCCGCGAGCAGCTGCACGGTTACGGACGCCAGCTCGGCATCGCCGTGCACGAGGCCGACAGCGCGCAGACCCTGGCGCTGGTGCTGGAGCGCCTGCGCGACTACAAGCTGGTGCTGATCGACACCGCCGGCCTGGGCCAGCGCGACCGCAACCTGGTCGGCCAGCTCAACTGGCTGCGCGCCTCCGGCCAGGTCAAGACCCTGCTATGCCTGCCGGCCAATTCGCACTTCTCCGACCTGGACGAGGTGGTCCGCCGCTTCAGCAGCGTGCAGCCGCAAGGCGTGGTGTTGACCAAGCTTGACGAGACCGGCCGCCTGGGCAGCGCGCTGAGCGTGGTCGTCGACCACCAGCTGCCGATGACCTGGGTGACCGACGGCCAGCGCGTGCCCGACGACCTCCACCGCGCCAACAGCGCCCACCTCGTGCTGCGGCTGGACCAGCTGCGCCGCGAAGCCGACGAACCCTGCTCGACCGAGGCCACCCATGTCGCCTGACCACCCGCTGCAGACCAATCCCCGCAGCACCCCGCCGTTGCCCGGCGCCTTCCATCCCGTGCGCGTCGTCGCCGTCACCGGCGGCAAGGGCGGCGTGGGCAAGACCAACGTCTCGGTCAACCTGGCCGTGTCGCTCGCCGAGATGGGCAAGCGCACGCTGCTGATGGACGCCGACCTGGGCCTGGCCAACGTGGACGTGCTGCTCGGGCTGTCGCCCAAGTTCACCCTCGCCGATCTCGTCGCCGGCCGCTGCGGCCTGGAGGACGTGCTGCTGGAGGGGCCGGAAGGCGTGCTGGTGGTCCCCGCCTCGTCGGGTTTCCGCCACATGGCCGAACTGACCCCGGCCGAACACGTCGGCCTGGTCAACGTGTTCTCCGAACTGCAGCGCGCGCTCGATTTCATGATCGTCGACACCGCCGCCGGCATCACCGACAGCGTGCTGACCTTCTGCCAGGCCGCGCAGGACACCGTGGTGGTGGTCTGCGATGAACCGGCCTCGATCACCGATGCCTACGCGCTGATCAAGGTGCTGGCGCGCGAACGCGGCCTGGACCGCGTGCACGTCGTCGCCAACATGGTCCGCGATCCGAACGAAGGCCGGAAGCTGTACGAGAAACTCGCCCGCGTCTGCGAGCGCTTCCTCGGCGACGTCGCCCTGCACTACCTGGGCGCCGTGCCACAGGACGACTGGCTGCGCCGCGCCGTGCAGCGCCAGCAGCCGGTGGTGAAGGCCTATCCGGGCAGCCCCTCGGCGCGCGCCATCACCGACATCGCCCGCACCACCGCACGCTGGCAGCCGCCGATCGGCGCGCGCGGCAACGTGGAATTCTTCGTCGAACGCCTGATCCAGCGGGGAGTCGCCGCATGAACACCGCCGCCGCCCAGTACCGCGCGGTGCAGCGCAGCGCCGCCAACGACTTCGTCACCCAGCACGCCGACCTGGTCCGCCGCATCGCCCACCACCTGGCGGCGCGCCTGCCGGCCAGCGTGGAGATCGACGACCTGATCCAGGCCGGCATGATCGGCCTGCTGGAGGCCTCGCGCAGCTACGACGCCGAACAGGGCGCCTCGTTCGAGACCTACGCCTCCATCCGCATCCGCGGCTCGATGATCGACGAGATCCGTCGCGGCGACTGGGTGCCGCGCTCGGTGCATCGCCGCGCGCGCCAGGCCGCCGCCACCGTGCGCGAGATCGAACAGCGCACCGGCCGTGCCGCCATCGCCACGGAAGTCGCGAGCGCGATGGAGATGCCGCTGCCCGAATACCTGCGCCTGATGGAAGACGCCGCGCGCGGCCAGGTGCTGAGCCTGGAATCGCACATCGACGACCACGGCGAGCCCAACACCTCGCGCACCGGCGGCCCGTCGCCGCAGCAGCACCTGGAGCGCAGCGAGTTCCGCCAGCAACTGGTCAAGTGCATCGGCCAGCTGCCCGAGCGCGAGCAGCTGGTGCTGTCGATGTACTACGAGCAGGAACTCAACCTGAAGGAAATCGGCGCGGTGCTCGGCGTCAGCGAGTCGCGCGTCTGCCAGATCCACGGCCAGGCGATGGTGCGCCTGCGCGGCCGCCTGCAGGTGTTCGAGAAGGCCGACGCGGGGCTCGAGGAGGACGATTGACCCTGGCCACCGCATGACCCTGTAGGAGCGCCCTGCGGCGCGATGCGTTTCGGTCGATGCGAGCAAAAGCATCGCGCCCGAGGGCGCTCCTACAAGAGCAGCTTTAGCGTTCGCCTAAATCTTTCCCGGCCCCGGCCGATACCCCCTCCAGACTCACCGTCCACGCAACACCGGAGCACCCGTGACCAACAAGAACATGCGCATCCTCATCGTGGACGACTTCTCCACGATGCGCCGCATCATCAAGAACCTGCTCAACGACCTGGGCTACACGAACACGGCCGAGGCCGACGACGGCAATACCGCGCTCGTCGCGCTGGCGCAGGGCAGCTTCGACTTCGTGGTCACCGACTGGAACATGCCCGGCATGACCGGCATCGAGCTGCTGAAGGCGATCCGCGCCGACGATCGCTTCAAGACCCTGCCGGTGCTGATGGTGACCGCCGAGGCCAAGCGCGAGCAGATCATCGAAGCGGCGCAGAACGGCGTGAACGGCTACATCATCAAGCCGTTCACCGCGCAGACGCTGGAAGAGAAGCTGGGCAAGATCTTCGAACGCCTGGGAGCGGCCGCCTGATGAACGCCGTCGCCGACGTCACCGCTGCCCGCGCGGCGCTGGTGGAGAAACTGCAGCACGCACTCGATGCGCTGGAACAGGGCGACGAAGCCGGCTGGCGCCGCGAACTGGATGCGATCGCCGCCTGGCGCACGCAGCCGATGATGCAGGGCCTCGGCCGGCTGGCGCGCGAGCTGGCGCAGACGCTGGGCGAACTGCCGCCGACCGATGCCGGCGAACTCGACGACGCCTGCTCGCGACTCGACCACGTGGTCGAGATGACCGAACAGGCCAGCCACAAGACGCTGGACCTGGCCGAACAGTGCCGCGGCTACGCCACGCAGCTGAAGGCGACCGAGCTGTCGGCCGACCAGGCCGCGCTGGTGGACCAGATCGGCAAGGGCCTGTCCGAGATGGCGCTGGCGCAGAGCTACCAGGACCTCACCGGCCAGATCATCCGCCGCGTGGCCGGCATCGTGCGCCGCGTGCACGAGGGCTTCGGCGCCCTCGGCCTGCCGCCGCCGGAAAAAAACCGCGACAGGGGTTCAGAACTCGCCGGCCCGGCCGTTGCTGGTCTGGACCGCAACGCATTTTCGCAGGGCGACGCCGACGACCTGCTGTCCGGCCTGGGGTTGTAGCCCCGGGGGACGCGCGCTGCGGAAACGGAGACCCATCATGCCCGCCGCCGCCCGCCGCTCGCGTCACCCGCTGGTCCTGCTGTTCGTCGGAGCGCTGCTGGTCGGCGATGCGCTGGTCGGCCGCTTCCTGCGCCGCCGCGCCGCCCTGTCCCTGCTCGACTCCTCCCGCTGATCGCCCGCCCGGTACCTGTCCCGCCCATGTCCGCCGTCACGCCCGAAATCGCCGCCGACTTCCTGATCGAAGCGCAGGAAATCCTCGACCGGCTCGGCGAACAGCTGGTCACGCTGGAACAGGACCCGTCCGACAGCGCTCAGCTCAACGCGGTGTTCCGCGGTTTCCACACGCTCAAGGGCGGTGCCGGCTTCCTCGGCATCCAGGCCATGGTCAACCTCTGCCACGCCGCCGAGGAGACGCTGGGCCTGGTCCGTGCCGGCCAGGCCACGCTGGAAGCCCAGCACTTCGATGCCGCCCAGCAGTCGCTGGACTGGCTGCAGCAGATGCTGGACGCGGTCGGCGCCGGCGAGGATCCGCCGCACGCGCCGCAGACCCTGATCGACCAGTTCGACGTGCAGGCCGGCGCGCCGGTCGCGCACGCCGCGCCTGCGGCGCCGTCGGCGCCCGCCGCACCCGCCGCCGGCGACCTGATCAGCGACGACGAATTCGAGGCCCTGCTCGACCAGTTGCATGGCGATGCCGCCCCGACGACCGTGGTGGCGGCTCCCGCGCCACCGCGCGCCGCGCCCGCCCCGGTCAAGCCGGCCGCGCCCAAGCCCGCCGCCAAGGCCGGTGGCGAGATCGAGCAGACCATCCGCGTGGACACCAAGCGGCTGGACGCCATCGTCAACCTGGTCGGCGAGCTGGTGCTGTCGCGCAACCGCCTGAAGACCCTGCGCGCGCGCATCCGGGACGAGGAACTGGACCGTGCGGTCAGCGGCCTGGACATCGCCACCGCCCGCCTGCAGACCGCCGTCATGCGCACGCGCATGCAGCCGGTGGGCAAGGTGTTCTCGCGCTTCCCCAAGGTGGCGCGCGACGTCGCCCGCCAGCTGCAGAAGGAGGTCGACCTGGAACTGGTCGGCGCCGATACCGAGCTGGACCGCAACCTCGTCGAGGCGCTGGCCGATCCGCTGGTGCACCTGGTGCGCAACGCCATCGACCACGGCATCGAAGTGCCCTCGCTCCGCGAGGCCTGCAGCAAGCCGCGGCAAGGCCACGTGCGCCTGTCGGCGCAGCAGGAGGGCGACTTCGTCACCATCGAGATCCGCGACGACGGCGCCGGCATCGATCCGGAACGCCTGCGCGTCAAGGCGCTGGAGAAGGGACTGATCGATCCCGAGGCCGCCGCCCGCCTGAGCCACGACGAATGCCTGCAGTTGATCTTCCTGCCCGGCTTCTCGACCAAGGCCGAGGTCACCGACATCTCCGGTCGCGGCGTCGGCATGGACGTGGTGCAGTCGCGCATCCGCGAACTCAGCGGCCAGATCACCATCCATTCCGATGTCGGCCGCGGCAGCCGCTTCGTCATCCGCGTGCCGCTGACGCTGGCCATCCTGCCCACGCTGCTGGTGCAGGCCGGCGATCCGGTCTATGCGCTGCCGCTGGCACGCGTGATGGAAGTGCTGCATGCGCCGTCGGAAAGCCTGCGCTGGTTCGACGGCCAGGCCGTGCTCGACCGGCAGAGCCACACGCTGCCGCTGGTCGACCTGCGCCAGTGGCTGCGCGTGGACCCGGTCATGGCGCCGCTGCTGACCATCGTGGTGCTGCAGATGGGCGAACAGCGCTTCGGCCTGATCGTGGACCAGGTGCGCGGCCGCGAGGAAGTCGTCATAAAGCCCCTGCCGCGCGCCGTGCGCGGCCTGCCCGGCTACGCCGGCGCCACCCTGATCGGCGACGGCCGCATGGCGCTGATCCTGGACGTGGACGGGCTGCGCGCGACGGCGTAAGGCCCCGCGCAGTGGCGGGAACCATGCGGTTGTGGGAGCTGGGTTGGTGTGTGAGCCGGGCTGTTGTGGGAGCGACGTAAGTCGCGAGCTCTTTCCTTCAAACATTCGGACCTTGTTCCAGCCCGTCTCGCCGCCATCGCGACTTACGTCGCTCCCACACCACCAACCACGCGCCGGGTGTGATCGCGATCGCGACTTACGTCGCTCCCACAAGCGGTCCATCTCAAGTCCACCTGCTCCCGGCCGATAGATCAGCACATGGACATCTTCAGCCTCATCGGACTGCTGCTCGCGCTGGTCGCCCTGGTGGGCGGCAGCATCCTCAAGGGTGCCGGCCTGTCGTCGCTGTGGTCGTCGGCGGCGTTCGTCATCGTGATCCTCGGCACCATCGCCGCGATCCTGGTGCATACGCCGCCACCGGTGTTCAAGCGCGCGGTGTCGATCGTGCGCTGGATCGTGCGGCCGCCGGGCAACGATGGCGATGCGCTGATCGCGCAGATCGTGGAGTGGAGCAATATCGCACGCAAGCAGGGCCTGCTGGGCCTGGAGCCGGTGGTCGGCCAGCAGGAGGACCCGTTCCTGAAGAAGGGCCTGCAGATGCTGGTCGACGGCGTGGAGCCGGAAGCGATCCGCCACATGATGGAGATCGACCTCAACGGCCAGGAACACCAGGACCTGGCCGCGGCCAAGGTGTTCGAGGCCATGGGCATCTACGCACCCACGCTGGGCATCATCGGCGCCGTGTTCGGCCTGATTGCGGTGATGAAGAACCTGGCCGACCCCAGCAAGCTGGGCCACGGCATCGCCGCGGCGTTCACCGCCACCATCTACGGCATCGCCTCGGCCAACCTGTTCTTCCTGCCGGTCGCCAGCAAGCTCAAGAGCGTGATCGGCGGCCGCAGCCGCGAGCAGGAAATGATCATCGAAGGCCTGATCGCCATCGCCCAGGGCGAGAACCCGCGCAACATCGAGGCCAAGCTGGCCGGCTTCCTGCACTGATCCGGCGCGACGACGGCGATGGCACGCAGGAAGAAGCACGAAGAGCACGCCAACCACGAGGCCTGGGCGATCCCCTACGCCGACCTGATGACGCTGCTGCTGGCCTTCTTCGTGGTGATGTACGCCATTTCCACGGTCAACGAGGGCAAGTACCGGGTGGTGGCCGATTCGCTGACTGCCGCGTTCGGCGGCGCGCCTCGCACGATCAACCCCGTGCAGGTGGGCAACCACCAGCTGCAGGGCGCCGACTTCGACCGTCCCTCGCCCATCAAGTCCGGCGCCAAGCAGGGGCCCTCGGCGCCCTCGCCGTCTCCCAACGTCACCCTGCTGGCCGCCATGGCCTCGCAGATGAACATGTCGCTGGACGCCAGCGCCCTGCAGGCGGCGCAGGGCGAACTGAAGCGCATCGCCGACGATCTGGAGCGCGCCCTGGCGCCGCTGATCGACGACAAGCTGGTCACCATCAAGCGCTCGGCCCTGTGGCTGGAAGTGCAGATCAACAGCGACATCCTGTTCGCCACCGGCTCGGCGGTCCTGGATCCGCAGGCGCAGCAGACGGTCGGCAAGCTGGCGGAGGTGCTGGGCAACGTGCCCAATTCGGTGCGCGTGGAGGGTTACACGGACGACCGGCCGATCCGGACCTCGCAGTTCCCCTCCAACTGGGAACTGTCGTCGGCCCGCGCGGCCAGCGTGGTGCACCTGTTCGTACGCGACGGAATTCCGCCGGAGCGGCTGGCGATGATCGGCTACGGCGAGTTCCGCCCCATCGCCGACAACGCCACCGTGGAAGGCCGCAACACCAACCGCCGCGTGCTGCTGGTGATCCTGGCCAGCCCGACCGGTCCGGCCGGTCCCGTCGCTCCGGCACCGGACTTGCATGCGCATGCACAGACCGTCGCTCCGCCGTCAGTGATCCCGCTGCCGCCGCTGCCGGTCCACGCCGCGTCGCCCATGCCCGGAGCGCCGCCGGCGCCCCAGGTCCATGAAGGAGTTCCGTGATGCGCGTGTGGGCAATCGCCAACCAGAAAGGCGGCGTCGGCAAGACCACCACTACCCTCGCCCTCGGGCGCGGCTTGGCCATGCGCGGCCACCGCGTGCTGCTGGTCGACCTGGACCCGCACGCGTCGCTGACGCGCGCGTTCGGCGTGCCGACGGAGCCGCAACCGACCGGCGTGCTGGAACTGTTCGACGAACAGCCGCCCACGCTCGCCAGCGTGGCGCGTGCCACCGACATCGAGAACCTGTCCTTCGTCGCCGCGCAGACGCCGCTGGCCACGCTGGAACGCCGCAGCGCCACCCAGCCCGGCCTGGGCCTGGCGCTGTCCAATGCGCTGGCGCGCGGCGGGCACGCGTGGGACCACGTGCTGTTCGACTGTCCGCCCACGCTCGGGCTGCTGATGGTCAACGCGCTGGCCGCGGCGGACCACGTCATCATCCCGACCCAGACCGAACCGCTGGCGCTGCACGGCCTGAAAGGCATGTGCCGCACCGCCGACATGATCCAGCGCTCGCGTCACCGCGTGCTGCCGGTGTCGATCCTGCCCACGCTGCACGACAAGCGCACGCGTACCGGCGCGGACACGCTCAAGGCGATGCAGGACGAGTACGGCGAGCGCGTCTGGAACGACGCCATTCCCAATGACACCCGGATCTGCAGCATCGATGCGCTGACCCGCTCCAGCCCCGCTGCGCAGTATCCCGGCCGTGGCCTGTCGGCGTACCGTCGCGCACTCGACTGGCTGCTGCTGACCGAAGCCCGCGACACGGAGCAGGCTGCATGACCACCCCGGCCGTCCTCGACGACTACCTCCTCGACCTGCTCGGCGACGCGGGTCCGCCCGCGTCCGCCCCGCCGGCACGGGCCGTGGCGGTCGAGACGGCCAGCGTGGCCGAGCCCGACGCGCCGTCCGCGCCTGTCGACCCTGTCGTCGTCGCCGCGCCGACGCTGGCCATCGCACCCACGCGTCCCGGCAGCGAGGCCGACCTGATCAGCGACGACGAGTTCGAGGCCCTGCTCGACAGCCTGCACGGCGACGCGCCACCGTCGGCCGTCGTGCCGGCCTCCGTGCCCACGCCCGCGACACCGGCTGCGCCCGCCCTGGCGGTCGCGCCCACGCGTCCCGGCAGCGAGGCCGACCTGATCAGCGACGACGAATTCGAAGCCCTGCTCGACACCCTGCATGGCGACGAGCCGCCGTCGGCCGTCGTGGCGGCATCCCCACCCATGCCCGCGAAATCGACGGCACCCGCGCCGGCACCCGCGCTGGCGGTCGCGCCGACGCGTCCCGGCAGCGAGGCGGACCTGATCGGCGACGACGAGTTCGAGGCACTGCTGGACCAGTTGCATGGCGGCGCCGCCCCGACCGCGCGCGTGCCCGTCGCGCCCGCGGCCCCGACGCGCGCGCCGTCCGTTCCCGTGGCGGCGCCCGCGCCTCCCCATGTCGCCGTTCCGTTGCCGGCCAAGCCCTACCTGCTGACGCCGACCGATACCGGCGAACGCCGGCGCGCGACCGAACGCAAGACCCGCTGGCTGCGCCTGCGCTGCGACCAGCAGCACTACGCACTGGAACTGCTGAAGGTGCAGGAAGTCGTGCGCCCGGCCACCCTGCTGCCGTTGCGCGGCGCCGCCCCGCACATGCTGGGCGTGATGAACCTGCGTGGCCAGGTGGTGCCGGTAATCGACCTGGGCTTGTACCTGGGCCGGCGCCCGATCGAATCCGATGCCGCCACCCGCATCGTCGTGCTCGAGGAGCACGGCGAAACCCTGGGCCTGCGCGTGACCGCGGTCGAGGACGTCGCCAATCTTGCCGACCAGCAGATCGAATCGCCCGACAACGCCCGCGTGGGCCGCATGTCCAACCCGCTGTTCCGCGGCGTGGCGCGCCTCAACGAATGCGCGGTGATCCTGCTGGATGCGTCGCGGATACTGCAGTGACGCGAGTGGTGAGCGGAGAGGAGTGAGAAGTGAGTAAACGCCCGACCTGCTTTCGCTCACTCCCCACTCCTCTCCGCTCATTCCTCGCTTTACCAACTGCGTCACACATTCACCTCCACCCCTCAAGACCGGCCCTGCCGCGCCGATACCTCACTAGAGCCGCCCTTCCGGAGACACGATGAGCGCTGTGCCCCTGGGTGATGACCTCGGTATCGAGGCCGCCACCGACCTCAAGCAGCACCTGGCCCCGCACGTCGCGCAGCCGGAACCGCTGGCGCTGGACGCCGGCACCGTGCAGCGCGTGCATACCGCCAGCCTGCAGGTGCTGTGCAGCTTCGTGCGCCAGCGCCAGCAGGCCGGCCTGGCCACCGATTTCAGTGCGGTCAGCCAGAGCTTCCGCGACGCCGCACGCCTGCTGGGCCTGGCGCCGCAGCTCGGCCTGGCCAACGACAACGAACACAACACGCAACAAGTGGAGAACGCCGCATGAGCGCACGCATTCTGGTAGTGGACGATTCGGCCTCGATGCGACAGATGGTCGCCTTCGCCCTGAGCTCGGCGGGTTTCTCGGTCGATGAAGCCGAAGACGGCCAGGTGGCGCTGGGGCGCGCGCAGGGGCAGAAGTTCAATGCCGTCGTCACCGACGTCAACATGCCCAACATGGACGGCATCTCGCTGATCCGCGCGCTGCGCGGCCTGCCGGACTACAAGTTCACGCCCATGCTGATGCTGACCACCGAGTCCGCGGCCGACAAGAAGGCCGAAGGCAAGGCCGCCGGTGCCACCGGCTGGCTGGTCAAGCCGTTCAACCCGGAACAACTGGTCGCCACCGTCCAGAAAGTCCTGGGCTGATCCCCACCTCCTCCGCTTACCTTCAGACCGCACCAGGGCACCGTCGCCATGAACATGGACATGCAGCGCTTCCACGCCACGTTCTTCGAGGAAAGCCGCGAAGGGCTGGAGGCCATGGAAGCCGGCCTGCTGTCGCTGGAACAGGGCAACCGTGACGGCGACCTGATCAACTCCATCTTCCGCGCCGCGCATTCCATCAAGGGCGGCTCGGCGACGTTCGGCTTCGACGCGATCGCCGGCATGACCCACGTGTTGGAAACGCTGCTGGACGAACTGCGCGCCGGCCAGCGCGCCGTCAGCCCGCCGGCCGTCGACGCGATGCTCGCCTCGGTCGACGTGCTGCGCGCCCTGCTGGCCGAAGCCGAACACGGCACGCCGGCCGATCCCGCCGCCGTGCAGGCCATGAAGGACCGCCTCAATGCGGTGCTGTCCGGCCAGGACGCCCCGGCCGCTGCGGCACCTGCGGCCGCACCGGTGTCCGACGCCGAGCCGGATGGCTGGAAGATCGGCTTCACGCCGGCGCCGTCGCTGTTCATGAGCGGCAACGATCCGCTGCGCATCCTGCGCGAACTGGAACACCTCGGCCCGCTGGAAATCGCGTGCCGCATGGAACGCCTGCCCGGCTTCGAGCAGATCGATCCGCTGGAAGCCTATCTCGCCTGGGACCTCGGCCTGATCGGCAAGGTGCCGCGCAGCGCGGTGGACGACGTGTTCGCCTGGGTCGTCGACGACTGCGAGCTCGACATCCAGCCGATGCAGCGCAACGCGGTGCCGGTCGAAGCCGTCGCCGTGGCCGCACAACCGGCGGCCGCCGTCGTCGCCAGCGGTGCGCAGGCACCGGCCGCCGCGCCCGCCGCGAACGATGCCGCCGAGACCTCCATCCGCGTCAGCGTCGACAAGATCGACGGGCTGATCAACCTGGTGGGCGAACTCGTCATCACCCAGGCCATGCTCAAGCAGGTCTCCGGCCTGCTCGACCAGGCCCAGTGCGAGCGCCTGTTCGCCGGCCTGGACCTGCTGGAGCGCAACACCCGCGACCTGCAGGAAGCCGTCATCGGTGTGCGCATGCTGCCGGTCGACGCGGTGTTCCGCCGCTTCCCGCGCCTGGTCCGCGACCTGTCCGCACGCCTGGGCAAGCAGGTGCGCCTGCGCACCATCGGCGAAGGCACCGAGCTGGACAAGGGCCTGATCGAACGCATCGCCGATCCGCTCGTGCACCTGGTCCGCAACTCGATCGACCACGGCCTGGAAATGCCCGACGTGCGCGCGCAGTCCGGCAAGGACGAGACCGGCACCATCACCCTGGCGGCCTCGCACCAGGGCGGCCACATCGTCATCGAAGTCAGCGACGACGGGCGCGGGTTGAACCGCGAGCGCATCCTGGCCAAGGCCGCCGAACGTGGCCTGGCGGTGCCTGAAAACCCGACCGACTCGCAGGTCTGGGACCTGATCTTCCAGCCGGGCTTCTCCACCGCCGATGCCGTCACCGACCTCTCCGGTCGCGGTGTGGGCATGGACGTGGTCCGCCGCAACATCCAGGCGCTCGGCGGCGAAGTCCAGCTCGAGAGCGCCGCCGGCCACGGCACCCGCGTGGTGATCCGTCTGCCGCTGACGCTCGCCATCCTCGACGGCATGGCCGTGTCGGTGGGCGAGGAAACCCTGATCCTGCCGCTGACCTACGTGCTGGAAGCGCTGCAGCCGCAGGCCGAAGACGTGCGCACGGTCGGCGGTGAAGGTCGCGTGCTGCGCGTGCGCGGCGAATACCTGCCGATCGTGGCGCTCAACGACTACTACCGCTACGGCCAGAGCGAGGCGGAGGATCCGCTGGTGGTGGTGGTGGAGGCCGACGGCCAGAAGCTGGCGCTGGAAGTGGACGAACTGATCGGCCAGCAGCAGGTCGTGGTGAAGAACATCGAGAACAACTATCGCCGCATCGAAGGCATCTCCGGCGCCACCATCCTCGGCGATGGCCGCGTGGCGCTGATCGTCGATGTCGGTGGCCTGGTCCGCGCGCGCCGGATGCCACAGGCCGCCTGACACCCCCTTTCCCGCGCTGCGCCTGCACGCGTCTCCCACGCCGGGCGACGCACGGTGGCGCACGCCCTTACACTGACGGTACACGCATGAAGTACATCCTCTCCACCCTCGCCCTTTCCCTGCTGGCCGTACACGCCGGCGCGCGCGCCGATGACGGCGGCACCACGGCGACGGCATGGCCGCCGAAGATCGGCTTCGCCGACGGCACCGAACTGAGCCTGGGCGGCAACCTGCAGTACGACCTCAACGACTTCTCCGGCGAGGGCTACAACGGCGCCGCGCTGGAAGACGACGACGCCTGGCGCCGCCAGGAGATCGGCGTGACGCTCAAGCGCAAGGGCGTGTACGACTTCGGCGCGACCTTCGACTTCCAGGCCAAGACCTGGAACGACGTGGCGCTTCGCCTGGAGACCAAGGCTCTGTTCGGCCGCGACGCCGGCAAGCTGCGCATCGGCCAGATGAAGCTGCCGCTCGGCTTCGAGGGCAATACCGGCACCCGCCACGTGTCGATGATGGAACCGTCGCTGCCGACGCAGGCGTTCTACCAGGGCCGCCGCAGCGGCATCGACTGGGCCTTCGAGCGCCCGCGCTACATCGCCAATGTCGGCTACTTCTTCGAGTCCGACCTGCAGGGCAACAACAACGGCGACACGGCGGCGTTCCGGCTGGCGTGGACGCCGCGCAAGGCGGCCGGCGACGTGCTGCACCTGGGCGTCGCCGCGTCGCAGGAACGCCCCGACAGCGAGGTCAACGGCCTGGGCGTGACCGTATATCCCAGCGTGCGCTGGCGTGCCAAGCCCGAAGCGGCGCTCACCGGCGTGCGCCTGGTGGACTCGGGCACGCTCACGCGCGTGGACCGCATCGAGCGCACCGCCCTGGAGGCGTTGTGGATCCACGGCCCGTGGTCGCTGCAGGGCGAATACCTGCGGCAGGAAACCACGCGCGAACTGGGCCTGCCCTCGTACTCGGCCGATGGCGGCTACGTGCTCGGCAGCTGGCTGGTGACCGGGGAGTCGCGCGGCTACAGCGGCGGCAACGTCAGCAACCCCAAGCCCAAGCACACGTACGGCGCGCTGGAACTGCTGGCGCGCTACAGCCGCATCGACCTGGACAGCGACGGCATCGCCGGTGGCCGCGAGCACAACTGGACGCTCGGCGCGAACTGGTACCTGACGCCGTACCTCAAGTTCCAGGCCAACTACGTGAAGAGCGATGCCACGCGCGGCGCGTTCTCCGCCGACCCGTCCGTGTTCCAGTTGCGCGCGCAGATGCACTTCTGATCGCGCCTTCCGCGTCGCCCGCGCCGCCGGCCACGGTCTGCGCGGGCGATGCCGTTCCCGTTCGCGGATCTATCCGACGCCGCACTCCACGTTCCAGACCGACGGCATGAGGCACGGTGCGGCGCGCAACGCGTCCTGCACCGCTCCGCCGCGGTTCCATCGCGAACGCGGATGCATTCCCGACCACGCGTTCCGCCTCGCCCGCGTACCCGGTCACGGTCTGCGCGGGCATCCCGTCGAGATGCAGGTAAGCGCGCTTACCTTTCCGCCGAACGGTCATCAAGAACCGTCGCAGGGCGCCGTTACTCGGGGGGAGACACCGCAACACGGGCCCTGACTGCTACGGCATCCGCCTGATGCGTCGGCTCCACCTACCGAACTCCATCGAGACCGCCTTCATGTTCAAGCACCTCAAGATCGGCAAGCGCCTGGCCATCGGCTTCGCCGTGCTCGTCCTGCTCATCGTCGCCACCGGTGCGTTCTCCGCACAGCGCATGGGCGTGGCCCAGGATGTCGTGGTCGAGATCACGAACAAGGAGGTGCCGGCCATCCGCGACCTGGGGCGCCTGGCCACCATGCTGGCCGAATACCGCGTCAGCGAACGCGGCCTCGTCGCCGGCTACCAGGACCCGGAGAAAGTCGCCGAATACACCGGCGAGCTGGTCGCGGGCGCCAAGGCCTTCGACGAGCTCTCGAACGCGTACGGCGCCACCCTCACGGACCCGCAGCAGAAAGCGCTGTACCAGCAGATGCTGGCCAAGTCCGCGCTCTATTTCGACAACAGCCGCCTGCTGATCGAATCGGTCAAGGTCGGCGACCTGACGCCCGCCAGTGGCGCCGGCGACCTGCGCCAGGCCACCGCCGATGCCGTCGCCGTCATGCTGGACGACAAGATGAAGGAGCTGGACGAAGCCGTCGCCGCCCAGCAGGCCGGCTATACCAACAACCTCCGCGCCATCGGCCTGCTGGTGGCGGTGGCGCTGATGCTGGCCATCGCGGCCGCGGTCCTCATCACCCGCTCGATCGTGCGTCCGATGGCCGAGGTCGCGAGCGTCGCCGACGCCGTGGCGCGTGGTCAGCTGGACCGCCAGATCGTCATCGACGACCGCAGCGAACTGGGCGACCTGCTGGGCTCCATGCAGCGCATGCAGACGCAGGTGAAGGCGGTCATCGCCGCGCAGAGCGAAATGGCGGTACGCCATGACGAGGGCCGGATCAGCTACCGGATCGACGACAGCACGTTCCCCGGCGAGTTCGGCCGCATGGTGCGCGAGACCAATGCGCTGGTCGCCCAGCATATCGGCGTGAAGATGCGCGCCGTGGAAGTGATGCGCCGGTACGCGGTGGGCGACCTGTCGATCGACATGGACCGCCTGCCGGGCGAGAAGATCGTCATCACCGAGGCGATGGACATGTGCAAGGCCAACCTGTCGGCGATCAACGGCGACATCAAGCGCCTGGCCGCCGCCGCCGCTGCGGGCGATTTCTCGCAGCGCGGCGACGAAGGCAAGTACGAGTACGACTTCCGCGAGATGGTGGCCGGCGTCAACCGCCTGATGGAAACCACCGACGGCAACCTGGCCGAAGTCTCCGAACTGCTGCAGGCCATCGCCCGCGGCGACCTGACCGCGCGGATGGAAGGCGACTTCCACGGCGTGTTCGCCGCCATGCGCGACGATGCCAACGCCACCGTCGGCCAGCTGACGGAGATCGTCGGTGGCATCCAGATGGCGGCGCTGAGCATCAACACCGCTGCCGGCGAGATCGCGTCGGGCAACTCGGACCTGTCGCGCCGCACCGAGCAGCAGGCCGCCAACCTGGAAGAGACCGCCGCCTCGATGGAGGAACTGACCTCCACCGTGCGCCAGAACGCGGAAAGTGCGCGCCAGGCCAACCAGCTCGCCATCGGTGCCGCCTCGGTGGCCTCGCAGGGCGGCGACGTGGTCGGCAAGGTCGTCACCACCATGACCGACATCGAACAGTCCTCCAAGAAGATCGCCGAGATCATCTCGGTCATCGACGGCATCGCCTTCCAGACCAACATCCTGGCGCTCAATGCGGCGGTGGAAGCCGCCCGTGCGGGCGAACAGGGCCGGGGCTTTGCGGTCGTGGCCAGCGAAGTCCGAACGCTTGCCCAGCGTTCGGCCAACGCGGCCAAGGAGATCAAGGGCCTGATCGAGAATTCGGTGGAGAAGGTCTCCGACGGCTCGGTGCTGGTGAACCAGGCCGGTGCGACGATGGCCGAGATCGTGGCCAGCGTGCAGCGCGTGACCGACATCATGGCCGAGATCTCCGCCGCGTCGCAGGAACAGAGCGCGGGCATCGAGCAGGTCAACCAGACCATCACCCAGATGGACGAAGCCACCCAGCAGAATGCCGCGCTGGTGGAGGAAGCCACCGCCGCCGCCCGTTCGATGGAAGAGCAGGCGCAGACGCTCACCGAGTCGGTATCGGTGTTCAAGCTGCAGTCCGCGCCGGTCAGCGCGCCCGTGCGCAAGGCCATCGCGGCCGCCGCCGGCGTCACGGCCAAGCCCGCCGCCAAGGCGGTGGCCCGCAAGCCGGCCGCGCGCACGCCGGAACCGGCGCTGGCCGAGGGCGACTGGCAGGAGTTCTGAGTCCTCGCGCCTGACGGCGTCGCGGTTACCCCCACGGCCCGGCATGTCCGGGCCGTGTGCGTTGGGCGGCAGGACACCGCTCCAGGTACATGCGTTTACCGTTCGTCGGGAAAACCCCGACGGAGCACTCAATTCGGGGGGCGTAACGCCGATACCGGTCTGGATACCTCAACCACGTCCCTGGCCCATGACCCGATTCGCGCGTCTTTCGCTTGGCAGCAAGCTTTCCCTGCAGGTCACCCTCGCCGTCGCGGTGGTGCTCGCCCTCCTCGCCTTCGTGGTGCAGCGGCAGTCCAGCCGCGCCATCCAGGAGCGCGCGCTCGCCGACCTGGATGTCGCCGCGCAGGTCATGCTGGAATCCGTCGCGCTGTACGACAGCACGCTGACCGATGCCACCCAGCGCATGGCGCGCAGCTTCCGCGCGTCGCTGCCGTCCGGCGACGTGTCGGTGGATCCGGCCACCAGCACGCTGATCGGTGATGCCGAGGTGCCGGCGCTGCGCTTCGGCGACCAGACCATGAACCTGGACTTCACCGACGTGGACCGTTTCACCGACGCCACCGGCGTGGTCGCCACGCTGTTCGTGCGCCAGGGCGATGACTTCATCCGCGTGACCACCTCGCTGCGCAACGCCGAGGACGAACGCGTGATCGGCACGGCGCTGGACCACAAGCATCCGGCCTACGCGCTGATCCTGCAGGACAAGCCGTATACCGGCCGCGCGCGGCTGTTCGGCCGCGACTACATGACCCACTACCAGCCCATGCAGGATACCGAAGGCAACACCGTCGGCATCCTCTTCGTCGGCCAGAACTACGGCGACGGACTGGCGGCGCTGAAGGACAAGCTGCGCACCACCAGGCTGGGCGAAGCCGGTTACTTCTTCGTCGTCGACCTGGCCGAAGGCGAACAGCACGGCATGATGGCCGCGCATCCCGCCAGCCAGGACGCGCCCTACACCGATGTGGTGGACGCCGGCTCCGTGGCAGCGATGAAGTCGCTGCTCGACCAGGACCACGGCCATGCCGTGCTCGACGTCGCCCCGAAGTCCGGCGACGAGGCGGTGCCCGCGCTGGTCGCGGTGAAGCGGTTCGCGCCGTGGAAATGGGCGCTGGTGGCGGTGGAACCGCAGGCCACCGTGCTCGCTTCCAGTCATGCACTGACCCTCGCGATCCTGGGACTGTCGCTGCTCGCCCTGGTCGTGATCGGTGCGTTCACCTGGATCGGCGTGCGCCGCGTGGTCTCGCGTCCGCTGCGCGGCGCCGTGGCCATCGCCGGCGATGTTGCGGCGGGACGGCTGGACGGCAGGATCGACACCACCCGCCAGGACGAAGTCGGTCAGCTGCTGTCCGCCATGCATCGGATGCAGACGCAGGTGCTCTCGGTGATCGACGCGCAGACCGAGATGACGCGCCGCCACGACGAAGGCGAGATCAGCTATCGCATCGACGACGGCGCGTTCCCCGGCGAGTACGGCCGCATGGTGCGCGACACCAATACGCTGGTCGCGGCCCACATCGCAGTCAAGATGCGCGCGGTCGGCATCATGCGGCGCTACGCCGACGGCGATCTGTCGGAAGACATGGACCGCCTGCCGGGCGAAAAGGCCTTCATCACCGAAACACTGGATACGTGCAAGGCCACGCTGTCGGCCATCAACGGCGAGATCAAGCGCCTGGCCGCCGCCGCATCGGAAGGCGACTTCAGCCAGCGTGGCGACGTGGACAAGTACCGGCACGACTTCCGCGACATGGTCGGCGGCCTGAACCACCTCATGGAAACCACCGACGGCAACCTCGCCGAGGTCTCCACGCTGCTGCAGGCCATCGCCCGCGGCGACTTGACCGCGCGCATGGAAGGCGACTTCCACGGCGTGTTCGCCACCATGCGCGACGACGCCAACGCCACCGTCGCCCAGTTGACCGACATCGTCGGCCGCATCCAGGACGCCTCCACCTCCATCAACACCGCCGCCGGCGAGA